>NZ_JBQHUC010000060.1:0-7520 GCF_052065395.1 Bariatricus sp. HCP28S3_F11
ACAATGAGAGAACGAAGTTCTCGAATGGTTTCCGCGGAAAGTAAGTTTGAAATGGTAGGATAGGAAAGAAATGGATGGAGAGATAAAACTTTGTATGTGGTTTTGAAGGTATATAAAAAGAGATAGCTGCAGACTTTGGTGACAAAGTTTGCAGTTTTTTCGTATATTATTTTACAATAAAGAAGGAGAGGAAAATGGGTTTTTTAAGTCAGTTTTTGAAATATAAAAGTATTTGTATTCAGTGTCATAACAATCCGGATCCGGATGCGCTGGCTTCTTCATTAGGTTTGTATACATATTTTACTGACCATGGAATAGATACCAGAATTGTATATGGTGGCAGAGAAAGTATAAAAAAGAAAAATTTACTTTATATGATGGAAGTATGCGGGATTCCGGCAGAGCATACTGCGGAACTTCCAAAGACAGAACTTCTGATGATGGTTGATGCGCAATATGGTCAGGGGAATGCTCAGAAGTTCGAGGCTCCGGAAATTGCAGTCGTTGATCATCATACACTTTACATGAAAAGAACAGATAAAACATTCATAGATAATACATACCAAAGCTGTTCAACGATAGTGTGGGAACTGTTGAAAGAAGAAGGGTATTCTGTTGAGGATAACAGAAAAATGCGAATTGCATTTCTTTACGGATTGTATACAGACACTTCTTCCTATGTGGATCTTTATAAAGAGAAGGATTGTGCAATGCGTTCGGCATTACGCGATGACTATCCGGAACTGGAACGTTTAAAAAAGTCGTGTATGACGGTTGGTGATTTGATGATTGCAGGTGATGCTCTGAATAATTGCTATTTTAATGCAGAAAGAAGATATCTGATTATTTCTGCTATGCACTGTGAACAATCTATTCTTGGTATCATTGGTGACATGGCGATAATGGTTGATGCCGCTAAAGTATCTGTTTCATTTACCGATGTGGACAATGGATATCAGATTTCGGTTCGAAGCTGCAACTGGGATTATCCGGCAAATGTGGTGGCCGAAAAATTGTGTGAAAATATCGGTAATGGCGGCGGGCATAAAGATAAAGCCGGAGGAAATATTTCAAGAGAACTGATGAATGAAAAATATGGTCATCAGGAAGTTACAGATGTGATTATACAGAGAATGAATGAGATTATGTTAGAAAGTCATATTATACATAGTTAATTAGATGAGATACTATAGACATGAGCGTATTTGAAATGAAAGGATATAGTTAGAATGAGACAGGCATTATTTTTTGACATCGATGGAACCATTCTAAGTGAAAAAACAAAAGAAATACCGAAAAGCACGTTTTATGCATTATTAAAAGCAAAGGAAAAGGGTCACCTACTGTTTGTAAATACCGGTCGAACAAGGTGCACCCTTCCGAGTAAGATTACAGAGATGCCCTTCGATGGATTTTTATGTGGTTGTGGCATATTTCTTACTTATGGAGATGAAATCTTTTATAAAAAGAATTTACCGTCAGTCCGGGCAGATGCAATTGCAAAAATGGCGTTAGAGTGTCGGATCGACGGCGTGTTTGAAGGTATCGAAGATGTTTATTTTTCAAAACGTACATCAAGGTTTCAAGAGATTGAAGATCTGCGAACAAAGATGAAGAAAAGGGGACTTGGGCAAAAGCGTTATCTTGAAGAAGGTAGATGCCTATATGACAAGATGTACGTTATGACCGATGGCAAAAGTGATAATGAAAGCTTTTTTCAATTTATAGAAAGAGATATGGATATAATTGACCGGGAGTATGGAGCATATGAGTGTGTACCAAAAGGCTGCTCGAAAGCAACCGCAATCCAAATGGTTCTGGATAAATTTGGTTTCTCCAGAGAACAGTCATTTGTCTTTGGGGACAGCGCAAATGATCTTCCAATGTTCCGGTATGCTGGGCATGCAATTGCAATGGAGAAGCACAGTCCGGCACTAGACCCTTATACGGAGTTTGTTACAAAGGCTGTGGAAGAAGATGGAATTGAATACGCGATGAAAAGATTTGGGTTAATATAAACAATGTAACGTATTGAGCAGAAGAGAATATGAAAGAGGGAAATGTCAGTGTTTCATGATAAAGTTGTGGTAATAACAGGCGGTGCGCATGGCATCGGAAAAACGATTGCTGAAGAATTTCAAAAAGCAGGTGCGATTGTCCGGATCATTGATATCGCGGAGGGAAATCATTATGTCGGTGATATTAGTAAGAAAGAAGTTCTTGAAGATTTTGCAGATAAGGTCATAAAAGACAATGGGCACATTGATTTCCTGATTAATAATGCGTTGCCGTTGATGAAAGGAATTGATACATGTTCTTATGAGGAGTTTGAATACGCGCTTTCAGTAGGGATTACGGCACCGTTTTATCTTACAAAACTATTTCAGCCCTATTTTGCAGAAGGTGCTTCGATTATTAATATTTCATCGTCAAGAGATCGGATGAGTCAGCCGCAGACTGAAAGCTATACGGCGGCGAAAGGCGGAATTGCTGCACTTACTCATGCATTGGCAGTCAGTTTGGCAGGAAAAGTCAGAGTAAATTCCATCTCCCCTGGGTGGATCGATACTGCATATACAGTATACGAAGGCCCGGATGCATATCAACAGCCGGCCGGCAGAGTCGGAAATCCTACGGACATTGCAAATATGGTCCTATATCTGTGCTCGGATAAAGCAGGATTCATAACAGGGGAGAATATCTGCATTGACGGAGGAATGACGAGACAGATGATTTATCATGGAGACTGCGGGTGGAAATTGGGAAATTAAACTACAGGTTCATTGTAATTCAATTATAAAACCGTTATACAACGACAGGTATGAACAGAACTGGGGATTTCTGACGGAAAACCGATGGAAATCAGTGATTGAGAGAAAAAGAAAATAGTGCTACAATGAGCCTTATATAAAAACGACAGAACAATCTTAGGAGGCGCAGATAATGAAAGAGCATATTTCAAGAGAAGATGCATTTGAGTTACTGAAAAAATACAATAAGGATTCATTCCATATACAGCACGCACTTACGGTGGAAGGTGTTATGAAGTGGTATGCTGATGAACTTGGATATGGAGAAGATGCCGAATACTGGGGAATTGTCGGACTTCTGCATGATATTGATTTTGAATTGTATCCGGATCAGCACTGCATCAAAGCACCGGAACTATTAAGAGAAGGCGGCGTGCAGGAAGATATCATTCATGCAGTGTGCAGTCATGGATATGGCATTACAGTTGACATAAAACCGGAGCATGAGATGGAAAAAGTTCTTTTTGCGGCAGATGAACTTACGGGATTGATCTGGGCAACTGCATTGATGCGGCCGTCAAAGAGTGTGCAGGATATGGAAGTGAAGTCGGTCAAGAAGAAATTCAAAAGTGCGAATTTTGCGGCAGGATGTTCCAGAGAAGTGATTCGGCAGGGAGCAGACATGCTGGGTTGGGAACTGGCAGATCTGATTGAGAAGACGATTCTGGCAATGCGTTCCTGCGAGACTTCTGTTGCAGAGGCTATGAAAGTTTTGGAAGAATCAGAATTGTAATATAAACGTTTGCGAAGAGGGGATAGGCAAGCAGATGAAAAAAATGGATAAAAATGCCACGGATCAGATTGGCTATTATTTCCGGAAAGAAAAATGGCTTCTCCTGACTGTGACGATAACAGGTATTTTATATAATGTCGGAATGGTCGCAGGTCCCTGGTTCGAAGGACAGATGGTGCAGTATTTGTGTGATATCATCGGCGGTCAGAAAAGGCCGTCAGCAATGGTCAGACTGGCGGGATGCTATGTGCTGACCATTTTTTTTGTTCAGTTTATGCGGTATCTGAAGCGGCTTTATGTGCGGAAATTCGCAAACAATATCAGCAAGAATATGAAAATGACTTTGTACCGGAATTTGCTGTATCAAAAGAAAGAAGAGCATGAAGACGCCGGAACGATGATGACGAAGATCATCGCTGATGCGGATGCATGTGTGGAGGGAATGCGCAAATTTACGACTGAGATATTTGACACGGGGATCGTAATGATTGCTTATCTTGTCATGCTGCTTTCTTATGACTGGAGGCTTACGATCCTTTCCATGCTGTTTCCGCCGATTGCTTATATTCTCGCGGAACGACTAAAAATAATCGTGACAAGAAATGTGGCACTCAGCAGAGAGAGCAGCGGGAGGTTGAATGCATCTACCCTGGAGCGCATCACGAATGCGCTGACATACCGGATCTATGGTCAGGAGAAGAATCGGAATGCGGAATATGAGCTGTATCTTGCAGATTATGAAAAAAAAGCCATTCGCGCGAATTTGTGGGAAAATGTGATGCAGCCTGTTTATCAGGTGATTTCGATGATTGGAACGGTGATGATTATATGGTTTGGCGAAAGAAATGTGCTCGGAACAGGATGGTCAGTCTGGAATATTGCTGCATTTTCTACTTTTTTTGCATGCTATAGGAAATTGGCTGTCAAGTCCTCCAAGGCGGCAAAGCTATTCAATGCTGTACAGAAAGCAGAGGTATCATGGAAACGTATTAAGCCATATTTGAAAGAGATTCAAGAAGAGAAAAGAGTAGAACATACGCAGGCAGCTACGCTGGAAGTGTCAGGACTTACGTTTGCCTGGCCCGGTCAAAATCCATTATTTGCGAATGTTACTTTTAAAGGGAATCCGGGACAGATTCTGGGAATCACAGGTGAAGTGGCATGTGGCAAATCAACATTTGGCAGAATCTTCACCGGAGAGTTGCTTTATGACGGAAAGATTACCATGGGAAATGTTTCGTTTGACGGAAAAGGCGAATACATAAACGAAGTAGGATATCTGGGACATCAGCCGGAGTTGTTTGATGGAACAATAGAAGATAATATCTGTATGGGGAAGCCGGGGGATGTTGAGGAAGTGCTTCGTGCAGTTTGTATGGATCAGGAAGTAGAACTTTTGCCGGAGAAAATATATACCCGAATCGGTAGCGGGGGTGTACGGCTTTCGGGAGGACAGCAGGCCAGGATTGCACTTGCCCGAACCCTGTATCACAAAAAGCCACTTATGATTCTGGATGATCCGTTTTCGGCTGTGGATATGGAGACAGAAAAACAAATCTATGAAAATTTACGTTTGTGGGGAAAAGATAGCGTTATTTTGCTGATTTCACATCGTTTAGGATTGTTTCCTAAGTTTGATCAGGTGTTATGGCTTGAAAATGGAAAGGTTTGCGTTGCCAGTCACGACAAACTAATACAGGAAGAAGAACATTACCGTCTTCTGTACGAGGAACAGAGGAGAGGAGGCAAAGTATATGCAGAGTAGAAGGTCTGTTATGCATGCAATAAAGGAAACAGTTTATAACAATAAATGGCTCAGTTTCACGTTAGTATTGGCAATTGCAGGAACGATCGGAGCCGTGCTTCTTCCGCCACTGGTTCTGGAACAGATTGTAAATCGTCTGGCAGAGCATGAAAATGTGGGATTATCGATCGCCATAGGGTATTTTTTGCTCATTGCTGTATCCGGCTTTCTGGAGGCTTTAAAAGAAAGTGTGATTACTGTCTTTGGACAGAAAGTAACGCATAGGATCCGTTCTGCTATGAGTGAAAAACTTCTTCGTCTGCCGGCTTCTTATTATATCGAAAAAGAACCTGGAGTAACAGCTTCACGTTTTGTAAATGATGTTAATACAGTGGAAAACTTATTTACATCGGGCGTGATTAGCATGGCATCGAATGTATGTAAGCTTGTCAGCATCGTTTTGATCATTTTTTCCAGAAGTAAAGGACTGGGGATCATACTTGTCGTGGTGACTCCGTTTTTATTCTGGATGACTCGTGTTTTCCAAAAAAGAATGTTGAAGGCACAAATAGAAAGCCGTGTGGCTGTAGGAAGAACGAATCAGTTGATACCGGAAACCTTGAAAAATATGCGAACAATACGGGTTCTTCGCAGACAAGAATTCATGCAGCAGCGTTATGGAGATACGATTGAACAGGGATTTCGCGCGCAGGAGCAATCCAATTTTTGTGATGCTATCTATTCTCCGATTATCGTTACTGTCAGTGCATTGCTCATTGGTGTTATGATGGGAGCTTCCGGACAGGCGGGAGCAATAAGGGAGTTTTTCGGGATGTCTGCCGGAACAGCTGCAGCATTGATTGCCTATGTAGGGAATTTCTTTGAACCTCTTGAAAATATAGGTATGGAAATTCAGAATATACAGTCAGCAGCTGCGGGTGTGAGAAGAATCAATGAGTTTTTCGAAGAGAAAGAAGAACCATATGTTTCGAAGCTGTACGGTGTGAAGGATGCAGATCCTTGCGTTACGAAATCAAGTAAACAAGATAATCAAAAGAGTTCTGCGGTCAAATTTTCGGAAGTCTGCTTCAGCTATGGAACGGATCAGCAAGAGATCCTGCATGATTTTAATATGGAAATCAAAGAAGGGGAAAATGTCGTCCTGACAGGCAGAACCGGTGCCGGAAAGAGTACGTTAATAAAATTGATCTCAGGATTGTATCGTCCAGATAAAGGAAAAATAATGGTATACGGAATTGCGCCCTCTTCGATTCCGGAAGAGAAGAGGAGGCATTTGTTCGGGTACGTGGAACAACAGTTTCGGATGATCCGGGGGACGGTTGCAGAACAGATTTCCTTGAAAGATCCGGAAGTTTCCGAAAGACAGATTGAAAAAGCACTTGAAACCGTTGGTATTCTTAATACTGTGTGCGCTCTTCCTGATAAAATGGATACTCAGTGTGATGAAAAGTTATTTTCACAAGGGCAGTTTCAACTTCTGTCTATTGCAAGAGCAATTGTGTTGAATCCTAAAATTCTTCTCTTAGATGAGATAACGGCTAATCTGGATTCGGGAACGGAAGAACAGATCATGGAAGCTTTAAAAAACGCCTCTCATGATCGTACAGTGATTTCGATATCACATCGTTTATATAATAAAACCGGAGAAAGAGAAATAGTGATTGGATAATTATCAAAATCGTATCTAAGTATGGTGAAGAATACGTACCAATGTAAGTGAAAATGTGAAAAGCATGAAAGAAATAATATAACGATAAAATTGTTTGAATTGTCTGAAATAAATAAAAAACAAAAACAATATTGACAATTACAGAATGTAGTGGTAAGATATGACTCGTTGATCGGACAGAACTCAGAAATGAGATACCGGACAGCGGGTCATAACTTATTTTAGAAAGGACTGGGACAGAGGCCAGGGGCGGCATGCAGAAGTCCGAAGAAAAAAGTTGTTGACATACGTCGAAAGATGTGATATCCTAAATAAGCTGTCGTTCGGAAGAACAGAGTTCCGAAGAAATGAACAGCATAAGAAAAATGAAAAAAGTCTTGACAGATGCTTGAAGATGTGATAATCTAATATGGCTGTCGCAAGACAGAACAGCAAAGAACATTGATAACTAAACAATAGACAACAACCCTGAAAATTCTTTAAGAGATTTTTCAAGAACGGTTGAATCGACAGATTTAACAAACCTAAAAACAGTAAGAAGGA
>NZ_JBQHUC010000061.1:0-6278 GCF_052065395.1 Bariatricus sp. HCP28S3_F11
ATCTGTCGATTCAACCGTTCTTGAAAAATCTCTTAAAGAATTTTCAGGGTTGTTGTCTATTGTTTAGTTATCAATGTTCTTTCTTCTCTGTCTCGCGACAGCTATATTAGATTATCACATCTTCAAGCTTCTGTCAAGACTTTTTTATTTTTCTTTTTTTGCCGATCCGTTCTTCGGAACTCTGTTCTTCAGAGCGACAGCTTAAATAGATTATCACATCTCTCGACGTTTGTCAACAACTTTTTTTCTTATCAGACTTCTGCATGCCGCCCCCTGGCCTCTGTCTCAGCCCTTTCGGAAATCAGTTATGACCCGCTGCCCGGCTCCTCATTTCTGATTCCTGTCCGGTCAACGAGTCATATCTTACCATTCCATTTCGGAATTGTCAATACTGAATATTTATTTCGCGCAATTCAGTCAATTTACACAATTTCATTTGATTGTTAATTACATTTGAAACACTAAATTCAGTTCACATTTTCCACTCTGTGACAAGCGACATAGTGTCCTTTATCAAATTCACGTAATTTCGGACATTCTTCTTTACATCTTTGTGTCGCATATGGACATCTTGGTGCAAAATGGCAACCTTCCGGCACATCCATAGGGCTCGGCAATTCTCCTTGCAGTTTTATTCTTTCTCGTTTTCTTGCCGTCTCAGGATCCGCAATAGGTATAGCCGAAAGCAATGCCTGCGTATATGGATGGAGCGGATTCTCATACAATTCATTGCTTGTTGTCACTTCAACAAGGTTTCCAAGATACATAACTCCGATTCGAGTACTTATATAACGCACCATTGACAAGTCGTGAGCTGCAAATAAATAAGTAAGTCCAAATTCATTTTGCAAGTCTTCCAGCATATTAACTACTTGAGCCTGAATCGACACATCTAGAGCCGCAATCGGTTCATCGCACATAATAAATTCCGGATTCACGCTTAATGCCCTTGCTATTCCGATTCTTTGTCTCTGTCCTCCCGAAAACTCATAAGGAAACTTTATCAAGTCTTCACTTTTCATACCCACTTTATATAAGAGATATTCCATACGTTCTTTTCTCTCGGCAGCATTCATTCCAATCTGTTTTAATGGCTCTTCCAGAATTTCTTCTACATTCCAAAAAGGATTCAATGCAGAATAAGGATCCTGAAAAATAATCTGCATTTTGTTTTGAAACTGTTTCATTTGTGAAGGTTTCGCAGTTGTGATATCATGTCCCTTATAAGTAAGTGTCCCTCCGGTCACATCATACATACGTATCATTGTTCTTCCAAGCGTTGATTTTCCACATCCGGATTCGCCTACAAGTCCAAACGTTTCCCCTTTTCGAATATCCAAATCTATGTTGTCAACAGCTTTCACGTACTGTGTCTTTCCGCCCAGAAATTTTTTGACAGGAAAGTACTTTTTCAAGCCTTTAGCTGAAATCAATATTTCTTGATTCATCACATTTCCTCCTATTCCTGTTCATTTAAAAAGCACATAGCACGATGTGTTTCGCTATAGTTTTTATACTTCGGCATTTCTTTATAACAGCGTTCCGTCGCATATTCACACCGTTCCGCAAAAGGACAGCCGACCGGAGGATCTATCAATGATGGCGGTACTCCGTCAATCGACTGAAGCCTTTCACCTTCTTTTAAATCCAGTGAAGGAATGGCACGCAATAGTGCTTTCGTATAAGGATGCTTTGGATTATAGAAAATCTCATCTGTCATTCCATTTTCCATAATCAATCCACCATACATAATTGCAATTTTACTGCAGACAGTCGCAACCACTCCCATATCATGTGTGATAAGCACAATCGAGGTGTGATATTCTTGTTCCAATTCTTTAAGCAGGTCGAGAATCTGAGCCTGAATCGTCACATCCAATGCGGTTGTCGGTTCATCCGCAATCAACAGCTGCGGTTCGCAGGCTAACGCCATTGCAATCAAAACACGCTGTCGCATACCTCCAGAAAATTCATGCGGGTATTGCTTAATTCTTTGCTCAGGAACTGGTATTCCTACTTTGCGAAGCATTTCAATTGCTTTTTCTTTCGCTTCCTGTCTGGACAGATTGCTATGGCGCAAAATAACCTCTTCCAACTGACTTCCAATCTTCTTAAGCGGATTCAACGCTGTCATTGGATCCTGAAAAATCATCGTCATCTCTTTGCCTCGGAGCTTGCGATATTCTTCCGTACTCAGTCCAGCTAATTCTTTTCCATTCAACTTCAAAGAATCGTATTCTACTTTGGCATTTTCCGGCAAAATACCCATAACCGCTTTCATTGTAACAGATTTTCCACTTCCGGATTCGCCTACAATTCCCATGATTTCACCTTTTTCTACGGAAAATTCGACTCCTCTGACAGCTTGCACTTCTTGCCCCCGGCTTTTGAATATAGTTTTTAAATTTTTAACTTCTAATACCAACTCTTTACTCATTACTTTCACCTGCCGTTATCTTAGGCTCAACATATACACGAAGTACGTCACCTAATTTGTTAAATGAATATACCGTTAAAATAATTAATATACCTGGTAAAATTGCCATATACGGAGCTTTTTGCAGGTATTGCTGTGAGCTTTGCAGCAAGCTTCCCCAACTAGACATTGGTGCCGCAACTCCAAGTCCCAGGAAGCTCAGTGAACTTTCTGTCATGATGGCATTTGCAATTTCTGCTGTTGCTGCTGTGATAATTGTCGGAAATACAGCTGGCAAAACCTGTTTCACAATAACCATCATTGGATGAACACCTATGAATTTTGCATATTGCACATATTCTCTTTCCTTTGCAGACAAAACTTCCGATCGAACAAGTCTCGCAATTCCCATCCAGCTGAACAATCCGATAACAATGATAATTGATGCAATTCCTTTTTTGAACAACAAGCTCACCACTGTTACCATAATGATCCATGGAATTGCGGAGAATACATCGACAATCCTCATGAGTATACTGTCAACCAGACCACCGAAATATCCGGCAATCATCCCAACCATCACTCCGATTACGATGGATGTGACCATCGCGAGTACACCAACCACTAAAGATACACGACCGCCATAGAGAACACGTACCAGATAATCTCTTCCCAGTTCATCTGTTCCAAACCAGTGTTCGGCTGATGGTCCGCTTAATTTGTTTACAACATCGATTGCATCCGGATCCACATTACAGAACACAATGAAAATACTGATCAAAATAATAATTATCAAATATGCAGCTGCAAACATAGCTTGTCCGTTATGTCTGAACTCATATTTGACATTTTCCCATCTTCTATTCGTTTTCATACTCTCTCCTCTATTGCATAGATTTAATCCGCGGGTCTGTTATACAGTAGAGAACATCTGAAAGTAAATTTCCCAAAATAACTAATGTACCGGAAAGGACAAGAACTGCCATAATAATCGGATAATCCATAGCTGAAATTGCTTTTACAAAATAAGAACCTATTCCCGGCCACGAAAAAATAGTCTCTGTAATAACAGCTCCGGTTACAAGCATCGGTAACGCCATACCCAGCTTCGTAATCAACGGAATCAATACATTTTTGCTTACATGTTTAAATAGAATTTCTGATTTCTTCGCTCCAAACGACTGCTGTACAATAACATAATCTTCTTTAAGCTGAGAAATAGTTGATCCTCTCACATAACGTGTCAAATCAGGTAAAAATCCAATTGTTAATACCATATAAGGCATTGCAAAATGCTGAAGATAATCAATCATACTGTTTTCCAGCCCAATGGTATGCATTCCCATTAATGGAAAGATTTTAAATTTATATCCAAGGAAATACATCATGATCATCGCGATCCAGAATGTAGGTGTCGCTATTCCAATCGAGCAAAAACCGTCAATAATCTTATCCGGCCATCTTCCTTTATTGCTTCCCGCTATCAATCCTAATACAATGGCAAGAAAATATGCAGTTAAATAGGACGGAAGGACTAATTTGATCGTACCTGGTATACGAATCTTGAGATCATATTTAATGCTTGTATGTGATAAAAGAGAATTTCCAAATTCCCCCTGCACAATCTTTCCAAGCCACTTCACGTACTGAACCGGTATTGGATCGTTAAGTCCATATTCTTCTCTTTTTGCCTCAAGCTCTTCTTCAGTCATGCTGTCAGTTCTTAAAGCATCGACTGCATCATATGGCGCCAGATTGATCAATGTAAAACAAATCATAGTTACCAGTATCAAAAGCGGAACGGCCTGCAAAATACGTTTTACGATATATTTTAACATTTAATGACTCCTTTCTCTCACATGAATTAAAGGGAGGTGTCTCCACCTCCCTCTGCCCTAACATAATCATGTTATTTCAGTGTTAACTTAGAGTAATCACCAAATGTGTAAATCGGTGCAAATTTAGCTTCTTCCAAACCACCAACACGTGCATTTGTCACAAGTGTTCTTAAGTTTGTTCCAAATGGATAGAAAATTGCCTCTTCTGAAATTGCTCTTTGAAGTTCATTATAAATCTCTTTACGTTCGGCTTCATCCAAAGTAGCGTTACCTGCAGCAAATAACTGATCCACTTTTTCACTGTTGTACATAATCATATTATCCTTTGTAGTCACGAATAATGAAGAATACATATCCGGATCAACACCCATTACATAACCACCAAGGAAGATATCATGTTCTTTATCCTCTGGATCATAAGCTGTACTCATATAGCCCGCCCAGTTTACACCAGTCAATTCAGCAGTAATTCCAATTGCTTTTAATTCTGCCTGAATTGCAAGAGCCATGTTAGTCTGAACACTATCTTCTTCAACATAACAGATTTTAATTGCCTTCGATCCGTTCGCTGTTAATTCTTTTGCTTTTTCTACATCCTGATCCCATTTTTCAACATCATCTGTATAGTAAGCGCTTGTGTACGGCAAGAAAGAATATCCAAGATTATAGAATGAAGGATCTGTATATGCTGCTGTCATAATCTCATCACGATTCAGAGCATATAAAATACCTTCACGATATTCTTTATTGCTCATTGCCTCTGTATTTGGATTTAATCTCAAGTACGCAACACGACCTTCGCTATAATTTGTGATATTAAATGCCGGATTGTCATTATATGGATCTAACATATCCGGTGTTCCAATCCATGCATCCACTTCTCCATTCTGAAGTGCCAGAGTAGCCGTATCATCTTTTTCAATTATTTTAAAGACAATTGTATCAATATTTGCCTCTCCACATCCATAATTTGGATTTTTCGTAAATTTCAAGTACTGACCTGTTACATATTCTTCCAATTTATAAGGTCCTGAACCCACAACTTCTTCTTCAAGCATATTGATATCGAAAGATCCTCTTCCTTCAAAAATATGTTTTGGCAGAATACTTACTTCTGATGATAAAAGTTCAAATGCACTTGCACAAACTGACGGCAATGTAAATGTAACAGTTGTGTCATCTACCTTTTCCACTTTAATCGGCTGGTTATCGACATAAAGATTTTGACCCTGCGCGTTGATACTGTCATATGTATATACAATATCATCTGCTGTCAACGCTTCGCCATCACTCCATTTCAGACCTTCCTTCAATTTCATTGTGTATACAAGTCCATCTTCAGAAGCTTCCATGCTTTCAGCCAGTATATAATTTACAGATCCGTCAGCGTTGATATAATACGCCGGTGAATATAACAAATGACAAGTCATCAGACCAAATCTGTCATCCGCTGTTAACGGATTCAGAGTATTACCGGTATCTCCACCGATTGCATACGTGAAAACGCCATCAACTCCAGCTACCCCAGATTCTGAATTTTCTGTTGTTTCCTGTTTTTTCTGAGTTTCTTCTGTGCTGCTTTTTCCACCACATCCGGCAAGCATGGCTACTGACATGGTAAGACATAATAACACACTTACAATACGTTTTTTCATATTTTTCCTCCATTTTCTTTTGGGATTCCCCATATAATTGCTTCATGATGATGGTAACATTTCCCATTCCAAAAGTCTAATCATTAATTTAAATACATTTTTCTATATTATTACGATAATCAATAAAACAGTTCAATATATTAGAGTGATAATACACCACTTCATCTCAGTGCCAAAGGAAACAAAATTCATTTATTATTACTATTTTTTTGCACAAAAAAACTGCAAACCTTGTTTCCAAAGTCTGCAGCTATCTCTTTTTATGTACCTTCAAAACCACATACAAAGTTTTATCTCTCCATCCATTTCTTTCCTATCCTACCATTTCAAACTTACTTTCCGCGGAAACCATTCGAGAACTTCGTTCTC
>NZ_JBQHUC010000062.1:0-6179 GCF_052065395.1 Bariatricus sp. HCP28S3_F11
TGGATGCTCTTTTTTCATTCACTTGATAGGTGAAAAGCAATATTCAGTTAAAATACAGTAACAACGTGGCTTTCAGCCACTTTCACGGCACAACCGTGAATAATTCAGGTTTAGTATATCAGATTCATTAAAATCTGTCCGAAAAAGTGTCTTAATTTATGAGACCATTATAATATCTCTTTTTTTCGTGAAAGAAAAGTAGCCTAATCTAATGTTCGGATGAAGAGAGTGCATCTCCTAACATTGGTGCCAACATGGGTGCCTGACACCACTGTGGTCATCATGATGTGAAGTAAAATGGTCCGAATAGTAAAGTAACATAGAAGATGTATAGAAGCTCCACTCCATGAGAGAATTATCTCATGAAAAAAGGGAACTGTCTAAACGGTGGGGTATTCATCGCTTACACATATTGAGAAAGTTGGGGATGATTTATTCTTGGGGATAATATAAAAAGGATTAAATGTAAAAGGCACCCACAAAAGTGAGTGCCTTCACTGCCCTTACGGCGAAAATACTTCTTAAAAATTGCCCTTACGGCGTACAATTGATAATTAAAAGCGTGCCCTTACGGCGTATATCGCTTTCTTTCACTTTTATAATAAAGTATATGCGCCAAAAAGTCAATTGATTTCCTCTGACTTTTCATTTTTTTCGGCAGTTACTTTATTATCTGTGGATTTTAGTAATCTATTCTCTTCAAGGAGCTTGTCATAAGCCTCTTGCAATGATTTGTTTTGTTCCTTTTCCTGTTCAAAGGCTTGTACCAGTTTCTGATGCTCAATCCATTCTTTTGAAAAGAAATTTTTAATCATAGTTTTACGTACTTCACGAAAAACATTACTGTCATCGTTTAAATCTCCAGCAATTGTTCTTGATACAGAAATAATGCGAGCCTTAGACATAATCTTTGCATTATTGAGAATCAAAGCACAGTCATGTGCAAAGCCTTCTGCAACGCCAACTTTACGATAGTACCATTTACCAGACGGATTATCGGTTGGATGATAAGCGGTAGCCACTTTTGCAGGTGTACTTGTGGTTGGGATTACCAAAACAGTAGTTGTCCATTCTTCAATGATAACAGCAGGATGTTTGTAGGAAAGTTCTGGAGAAAAATTATTACCCCATTCCATTTGAACAATCGTACCTACAGCATAAGGACGTTTTACGGAAATATCTTTCTTGGTTACCCATCGATTCAGACTGCTGATGATCATTGCCATTTCACTTTCAGACAATCGTTCTGCGGCAAATATTAAATTGGATAGTATTTGCATATATGAAGCTAATACTTCACTGGTGTCTTTTGCCATTGTGGAACGCGATGTCGGATCGGTAGCAATGGACGCAAGTTTTTCGTAATCTATCTGCATAGTATGCCTTCTTTTCTTAGAGTGTGAAGACCATTATATCATGTATTTATAGATATGAAAATAGTGAAATGGTTTCAAAGCAAATTTGCATTTGGTGCTTGACAAGAACTATAGCAAATGCATTTTGTAAGATTGGGCATACATTGGTGCCTGACACCACTGTGGACACCTGGAGAAAAAAGTGTTCTTCAGGAACTTCATTGATGAAACCGAATTATACTCTGAAAGACAGAGTGATGGGCGCATTGCAAAACAGATAAACTTCAACTTTCCAGTGTATTATAATGGAAACAGAAGTTTACCTGCTTTTTTATTTTACGCCCATAACGATTTTTCAAATACATCAACAGTGGTCTGCTGCATCGCATTAGCATTGAAAGTAAAAGTCTGTAATGTGGTTTCAGTATTCGTATATTTATCTTGACATATGTATCGCAGTGTGATATATAAAATATAACGAAGTGCGATATATATTACTGCGATGTATTAAGAGCGGAAGGAGGTACAGACAGATGGATGCACATATTAAAAAAGTATATGTTCCAATGACGGAAACAGGGTTCTACATTCTGTTATGCTTAAAAGAACCAAATCATGGATACGGAATTGTTCAAAAGGTAAAGGATCTTACGAATGGAGATATCGTTCTTGCGCCGGGGACAATGTATGGCAGCCTATCCAAGATGGAAAAAGATGGATTAATCTGTTTCCTAAGGGAAGAAGAAAAACGAAAAATATATGTAATTACGGATTTGGGACAAGAAGTACTGGAAATTGAAATGAAGAGGATTGAGAGATTGTATCGGAATATGAAGGAGATGAGATAATGGGAAAAGCTAAGACAGTATTTAAAATTTATTCAATTCCGGAGTACAGGAAAGAAGAAGAATTCCTCAGCTCTATGCATAGACAAGGCTGGAAATTTACGAAAGTGACATTCCCTGGATTTTATCATTTTGAACAATGTGAGCCGGAAAATGTAACCTATAGGCTGGATTACAACCAGGAGGGAGTTTCGAATAAAGCGGAATATGTTCAGATGTTTTCTGATTGCGGCTGGGAATATCTGTTTGATTTTGTAGGGTACAGTTATTTTCGAAAAACATCCGATGAAGGCAATATGAATGAAGAAATATTTTGTGATGATGATTCCAGACTTGATATGATGAAGCGTGTTTATAAAGGCAAGGTAATGCCGCTTGTTATCATTTTTTTATGCATAATCCTTCCACAGTTTATTATGAACACCGTAGGATATGGTGGCGGAAGTATCGTACAGGATATACTTTCAATTACTTTTTTGATTTTAGGGATTATGTATATCGTATTACTTGGTTCTTTTTCTGTTCAGTTTTATCAGTATGAAAAAAGTGTACATCCGGAGGATAATAGACGAAAAGTAAAGTATTGTGGAATTATGGCGAGTCTTGTAATATGTGCATTCATAATGGTGGGAGCAGTATGTTTCTCATTCTCATCAGATTATACGCTTCATGAGTATGAAAATGGGTTCATAGTAGAAGCCGACAGATTAAATAAAAGTATCGTAAAAGAATATAATTTGAAGAAAGGAGACAGCGTTGCGGTTTCTCATGAGGCCGAAGGCGGGGAACTCTATATCAGTATAAAAAAGGAAAATGAGGAACCTGTTTTTTATGGAAATACGTTTGGAGAATGGGATGATTTTTCCGTGAATATACAGGAGGATGGCTGTTATCAAATAACGTGTTCCGGAAAGAAGGCTAAAGGTACAGTAAGATTTACTATAAAATAAATGTTCAAATATTGTGGGGATGGTGATCTGGACATATCATGTCCCATAGGCGGATTTGCGGACATTGCTCGCTTTGTGTCCTGTAAATTTGTCATAGCAGGAGGTATTCTGTTCTCAGAAAGGAGGTCACAAATTCATGGATCAAGTAAAAATCGGAAGCTTTATCAAAGAGCTCCGGAAGGAGAAGGGGCTTACACAGGAACAACAGGCAGAACAATTTCAGGTATCAAGAAGAACAATCTCAAGATGGGAGACCGGAGTTTCCCAAAGTTAAAGATACCACATCAATCCCACGCGGACTTTTGCTCAACCGATACAGCCGGAGGGCTGGATAACAAGAAAAGGCGGTATGCGCCCCGTGGAGGGGTAGCGTACCGCCTTTTCTTGTGGGGGTTTCCAAAGGGGGCAACGCCCCCATTTGGCACACGACTTTGCGAAGCAAAGTGTAGTGTGTTATACGCTCTGCCGGCGTTGCCGTGAAAATGCCGTTGCCGCCGGGGAGGGCAAGGGCATTTGAAGCGGCAGGAAAACAGGGCTGTGCTTGCGTGGCGTGGAGCCGCAAGCGCAGGTCTGGACTCATCAGCAGACAGGGCGTATATGAAAGCCCCAGTTCCTCGTCCTACGCTCCAACTTGTGGACAAAGTGTCCCGAAGTTGTGGCCACACTCCCGGAAAAGTAGCAGGACAACGGGCAACCGTCAAGGCTGAAATGAACGGGTTTACACCCGGCCTTGACCTCCGCCCGCTGTCCCGCTGGATGGGTGGACAAGGCGGCCAATCCCTCAAAGTGCTTGGCCGCTCTCTTTCTGATTTTGAGGTATTCAGTTTTTCAAAATTGAATAATCAAAATAAATTTTTTCGATTGAAAAAATTTTATTTGTTATCATCTTCAATGCCATATTTTTTCTTTTGCCGAATCACATAATTACTGATTTTTTCATCATATAGTGGATACTGGTAATCCAACTGGCATGCCACTTCTGACGAAACCTCCCGGAACAATGCCATACATTGTTCAAAGGATTCCCACATATGGGGATAGGAATCCATATTATAAGTGGACATAAGTCGTTCCCACAATTCCTCTGGGACATATTGCTTCATAAATTTATAGTTTTTTCCCAAACTGAAATGAAATCCCTGTTTGATACCAATCAGCCAGGAAATCATGCGAAGCAATTCTTTTCGTACTATATCATTCATATGGTCAATAGCAAAAAGAATTTCTTTGCGGCATAAGCCCTTTACTACATATGTTGTAGTATTCCAAAATTCATTACAGCAATCGTCAAACATTCTTTGAGTAGGCTTCTGCAAGTGGTAGTCTATATCCGTTGGTATTGGCGGCTTTACGATACGGTTGTCTTTATCCAACAGTAACTTTACCAGTTTATCCCATGTAAAATACTCGTCTATCAGTTCCAGCGGCAGCAAAGTTAAATCTATCTTAACATCATCAGTAAACAGCATTAAATATGAAAATCCCTTTTCTACAGCTGGAAATAATTCCATATCTTCCGGCTTTTGCAGAATCAACCTTTCACCAAATATATCTAGCCATTTATCATCACTTGTGAAGCTGTCCATATCCGTAACAAAAAAAGTAATATCAAAATCCTGAAAATCATCAGGCGGAATATTTGTATTTGTTCTAGATCCTTCCAAAGTAACCATGCGAATGCGTTTGTCTGTTTTTGCAAAATTCAAAACAATATCATAAACTTCCTTTTCTGATCTCATTTTTATCTCCTCCAATTATTGAAATAGGTGTGAAGCCATTTTAGGGCTTTCCCGCCTTGATTACCCTTTAGCAAAGACGGGCGGGACTGTCAACGGCGGCGCATGAAATGCGCCGTTCATCTTGACCGTTGACTGGCTCGGCTGGCTTTGCTATCTTCCTGACAAATGGGAATGTCTAAGATAGTAAAGACGTCCCACATGCAACTCTTTCTTTTATTGCGGAAACCGTATCTTTAATTGTGAATGTAGTTGTGTCTATGACATTTGATTCATATACTCCCAAACCGGAAAATTGCTCCCACATTGTTTCCACTAATTCAATATTTGTTTTTCTATCTAATTTTGAGCGTTCCACAGCTCGCTTCATAGTTTCTTTTTTACTCGCTCTTAATACAATATAGTGTACCTCGTAATCTTCTTGGGCAAGAGCTTTCCATGGCTCCAAAAACCATGGCCCGACAATCCCATCTACAATTACATCATATCCGCCACGAGCATATCGCTTTGCAGCTTCTAAAAAGGCTTCAATGACAACCAGATTTTGCTCGTTGGATTCTGGCAAATGTGGTGGTATTGCGCCTTTGCTTAAGTAATGAAAAAAGTCATCGGTGTGCATATGCACTGATTTATCCATATCTGATTCCTTTGCGACAATTGACGCAGTTGTTGTTTTTCCTGTCCCCGGTGAGCCTGTAATCACAATAATTCTTCCTTGATTCATCTGTATTTTCCCTCACAATTCAAATTTATCACTTTGTTCCTGCCTGCTCAATCATCTTCTTCGCAAACTGCTGGAACATTTCAACAGTTTCTTTATCCATCGGTGTAAGCTGTCCGATCTGTCCAGCTATCATCGCCGTTACATCGTCAATGGAAAGTGGTTTTTGTTTCTGTTCCGCCAGTGCGTCCCGCATGGCTTGGAACATAGCGGCGGTCACAGCTTCTCCCGGCTGTTCCCCGTTGTCAATGTCTTTCTTAATGTCCCGCAGGATAGCCAGGAACACATTTTTGATTTTTTCAATCTCCGCTTCATGTTCCCCTATCTTTTGGGCGTTCAAAAGCTGTAAATCCTGCTTCGCTTCTGCCCGGTGTTCCGGGTGTTCTTTCATCAGGTCGGACAGGGAAGCCGTTGCCATCTCGATAAGCTGGTTTCTTGCTGTTATGCCCTTTGCCGCCGTATCCTGAAAATAAATCCGTATCAAATCTATCAGCTTAGGAAAATTCCTGTGTTCCAACAGGCGGTTGAGGATTTGCACATCAACAGCACCCGTCACAAGCCCCCTCACGGCT
>NZ_JBQHUC010000063.1:0-5909 GCF_052065395.1 Bariatricus sp. HCP28S3_F11
CTATTCGGTACATGATACGATGATATCCATCACTCCCGGCTCTGTTTTTGAGGTAAATAAAAATCGTCAAAGCCAGTAAAATCAATAGATTTAGGCTTGACAGAATAGGAAAGGAAATAAATAATGTTATACGAAGAAGCAAGGGTATATTTGGATCATGTATCGAAATACGGAAGTGTACTTGGCTTAGATAGTATAAAGAGCTTACTTGGCGAGCTTGGAAATCCGCAAAACGATTTGAAATTTATACATATAGCAGGTACCAATGGGAAGGGGTCTGTTCTCGCCTGCCTTTCCTGTATTTTGCAGGAGGCAGGGCTTTGTGTGGGAAGATATGTGTCACCGACGGTCATGGACTATATGGAACGATTTCAGATCAATGGTCAATGGATGGCGGAAGACGAGCTCGCTCTTTTTGTGCCTGAAGTAAAGCAGGCGGCAGAAAAGGTGGAAGAAAAAACAGGCCTCACAGCTACTGTATTTGAGATTGAGACGGCCATCGCATTTCTGTATTTTCGAAAACATGCTTGTGACTATGTTGTGCTGGAGACCGGAATGGGAGGACTCCTGGATGCAACGAATATTGTGGAGACGACGAAGGTCTGTGTATTTACCTCGATCAGTATGGATCATGTGGGAATTCTGGGAAATACGCTGGAGGAGATTGCGGAAACGAAAGCCGGAATCATAAAACCGGGGGCTGTGGTAGTAACGGCCGGACAAAGGGAAGAAGTTCTTGCGGTTCTCAAAAAGAAATCGGAAGAATGCGGATGCAGGATGTACAAAGCCTTGCCGGAAAAGGCGGTCATACTGGAAGAGGACATTCTGGGACAGAGATTTTCCTACGGGAAGTATGAGAATCTGAGATTGAATCTGGCAGGAAGATATCAGATTGACAATGCTGTAACTGTGCTGGAAACGATAGAAGCATTGAAGGATACCGGGCTGGGGATCAGTGACCAGGCTGTCCGGAAGGGACTGGATCAAGTGTGCTGGCCGGGGCGATTCCAGGCTCTTGATGAGGAACCGCTTGTGATCGTCGACGGAGCACATAATCGGGATGCCGCAGAAAGACTTGCCGAGAATATCAGGTGTTATCTGGCGGGCAGAAGGATTACGGCGGTTATGGGTGTATTTAAGGATAAAGAGGCAAAAGTGATGACTGGGATCATGGCACCTTATCTGGAAAAGGCGTATACGGTGGATCTGCCGAACCGGGAACGAACGCTTGACAAGGAGAAGCTGGCTCAGTACCTGAAAGAAGAGGGGGTTCCGGCTGAGGTGGCTGGAAGTATCCGAGAAGCATTGGCGTTTGCCAGGCAAAATGCAGGGAAAGACGGAGTGGTGCTGGTATTTGGTTCTCTCTCTTATCTGGGAGAGGTAATCCGCATATGTGCGGAAGGAAAGGAAGAAAAGTCATGGTAGATCGCAAGAAAGTGGAACAGGCAGTCAGGCTCCTGTTGGAAGGAATCGGAGAAGATCCGACAAGAGAAGGGTTGGTGGAGACGCCGGATCGTATCGCCAGAATGTACGAAGAAATTTGCGGCGGAATGGATGAGGATGCAGGAGAGCACCTAAAGAAGACATTTACCGTTAGAAATAATGAGATGGTGGTAGAAAAGGATATTACATTTTACTCCATGTGTGAACATCACATGCTTCCGTTTTATGGGAAGGTTCATATTGCATATATTCCGGACGGAAAAGTGGTGGGCTTAAGCAAGCTCGCCAGAACTGTGGAGGTATATGCCAGAAGGCTTCAGCTTCAGGAACAGATGACGGCTCAGATTGCGGATGCACTGATGGAGCATCTGAACCCGAAAGGAGTTATGGTGATGGCAGAAGCGGAACACATGTGTATGACTATGCGCGGTGTGAAAAAGCCTGGAAGTAAGACGGTCAGCGTTGTGACGAGGGGAGCATTTGCAGAGGAAGAAAGACTGCAGAATATGTTCTTTCAAATGATCAGAGAGTAAAGCAGAATGTGCGCGGAGTAATTGATAACAATGGAACAGAGCAGGAAACAGGAAGAAATAATAAAAATGGAGCGGGTGCATCGGATCTGTACGCATCCGCTCTATGTCGAGTGTATGGAAAAGAACAGGCAGGAAGAAATGAATCGGATTTTCTGCGGACATGATATGCAGCATTTTCTGGATGTGGCCAGGTTAGCATATATATTTTCCATGGAAAGAGGATACGGGATTTCAAAGGAATCGATTTATGCTGCTGCTGTACTGCATGATATTGGAAAATGGATGCAGTATGCGCAGAAAATTCCGCATGAGCAGGCAAGCGCGCAGATTGCGGAGCAGATCCTCGAGGATACAGGATTCGAAGAAGACGAGAAAAAGGGCATTTTGCTTGCAATTCTGAGTCACAGAGAGCATTCGAAAGAAAATGGGAGAGGGAACAAGTTGGCAGAAGTACTGTATGATGCAGATAAAACTTCCCGGAATTGTTTTGCGTGCACGGCAAAAGAAGCGTGTGACTGGGGAGAAGAGAAGAAGAATCTTCGGATCATCTGGTGATTTGTGCAAATAAGATTTATGGAAGGAAGATGGAGAAAATGAAAATCGGGAATAGAGAATTTGATGTGAAAAATCACACATATATTATGGGAATTCTAAACGTGACACCGGATTCTTTTTCTGATGGTGGAAAATGGAACAATTATGATGCGGCTATGCGCCACACAGAGGAACTCTTGAAAGGTGGATGCGATATTCTGGATATAGGGGGAGAGTCCACCCGCCCCGGACATCAGCAGATTACTGAGGAAGAGGAAATAGAAAGAGTTACACCTCTTATCGAGGCGGTAAAGAAGAATTTTGATGTGCCGGTGTCAATCGATACCTACAAAAGCAGGGTGGCGGGGGCGGCACTTCAGGCCGGCGCGGATATGGTAAATGATATCTGGGGCTTTTTATATGATGAGGAGATGGCACCTCTGGTGAAAAAATATGATGTCGCCTGCTGTCTGATGCATAACCGCAGTGAGGCGATCTATGAAAATCTGATTGAAGATATGTGTTGTGATCTGCAGAAATGTATCCGTGCGGCAAAAGAGGCAGGCATAGCGGATGACAAGATTATGCTGGATCCGGGGGTAGGATTCGGAAAGACGTATGAAATGAATCTGGATGTTATGAAACATCTGGATCGTTTCAATGAACTGGGCTATCCGATGCTGCTTGGTACGTCCAGAAAATCGATGATCGGGCTTACTTTGGATCTCCCGGTGACAGAACGGGAAGAGGGAACCCTTGTGACGACTGTGATGGCAGTGCAGTGCGGATATGGATTTGTTCGTGTGCATGATGCCGAGAAAAACCGCAGGGCGATCCGGATGACGGAAGCAATTTTGAAGCGACCATAGAACAAACGAGACGAAGGGAGCAGGAAAGAAGAAATACAGGAAAGAGTAGGTGAGAAATGAAAATGGACAAGATTAAGATAAAAGACCTGGAAGTATTTGCCAATCATGGTGTATTTCCTGAAGAAACAGTATTGGGACAGAAATTCCTGGTAAGCTGTGCGATTCATTTAAATACACGAAAAGCAGGAATAACGGACTTGCTTGATGAATCTGTTAATTACGGAACCATTTGTCATTTGATTAAGGATGAGATGGAAAAGAATACATTTAAACTGATCGAATCGGTGGCAGAGCATCTGGCGGAGACTGTCCTTGAATCGGATCCCCGTATACGGCAGGTGGATCTGGAGATTAAGAAGCCCTGGGCTCCGATCGCCCTTCCTCTTGATACGGCATCTGTGGAGATAAGCAGAAAGTGGCATGAGGTATATGTGGCTGTTGGATCCAACATGGGGGATAAGAAACGCTATATCGAATCAGCACTGGATGGACTTGCACATACAAAGGGGTGTCGGCTTCTGAAAGTATCCGAATTGATTGCGACAGAGCCTTATGGAAGAGTAGAGCAGGATGAATTCCTGAATGGTGCGGTGAAGCTGGAGACTCTTTTGACACCGCATGAATTGATGGACAGGCTTCATGAGCTGGAAAAAGAGGCGGGAAGAGAGCGAACGATCCATTGGGGACCCAGAACGCTTGATTTGGATATTCTTCTCTACGACCATGAAATTATTGAGGATGATGACCTTTGTGTGCCGCATGCGGATATGCAGAACCGTACATTCGTGCTGGAACCTATGGTGGAAATCGCACCCCACAAACGTCATCCGGTTTCCGGGAAAACGATGCAGGAAATGCTTTCGGAATTGCTTGCCGATTTGACTTGATTTCTCGCCCGAAGATGCTTATACTGTAAAAGAATAGTCGGACAACCGGCTGATTTCAGAAAGAGAGGTATGGAATAAAATGGAAGAAAAGAATCTGTGGAATTCTTATGGCGAGGAGCAGCTGAAAGAGCTTCATGAGATTAATGAAAAATACAAGGACTGCCTTGATAAAGGAAAGACAGAGCGTGAATGCATCGCTCTGGCGGTAGAGATGGCAAAAGAAGCCGGATACCGCGATGTCAAAGAAGTGATGGCTGAAGGCACACCGCTCAAATCCGGGGATAAGGTTTACGCAGTATGTATGGAAAAGATGATCGCTATGTTCCGTATCGGAGAAGAGCCGATCTCGAACGGTATGAATATTCTGGGGGCCCATATCGATTCACCGCGTATCGACGTAAAGCAGAATCCACTTTATGAGAGTGAAGGACTGGCTTATCTGGATACACATTATTATGGCGGAATTAAGAAATATCAGTGGGTGACAGGACCGATGGCACTTCACGGTGTAGTGGCAAAGACTGACGGTTCTGTTGTAAATATCAGTATCGGTGAGAAAGAGAGCGATCCGGTATTCGTAATCACCGATCTGCTTGTGCATCTTTCCGCACAGCAGATGGAGAAAAAGGCTAATGCAGTGATCGAAGGTGAGAAGCTCGATCTTCTAATCGGAAATCGTCCGATCGAGCAGGCTGAGGATCTGGAAAAAGAAGAAAAAGATACCATCAAAGCGAACGTACTTAAGATTCTGGAAGAGACCTATGGAATTTCAGAAAAAGATTTCGCGTCTGCAGAACTGGAAATCGTTCCGGCAGGAAAAGCAAGAGATCTCGGATTTGACCGCAGCATGATCCTTGCATACGGACAGGATGACAGAGTCTGCGCATTTACCTCCCTGTTTGCAATGCTGGATGTGGAGTCAGCTTCCCGTACAGGATGCTGCCTGCTGGTAGATAAAGAAGAAATCGGAAGTGTTGGCGCAACTGGTATGCATTCCCGTTTCTTCGAAAATGTTGTTGCAGAACTGATCGCTCTGACAGAAGGAGAATCCGAACTGAAGGTACGCCGTGCACTGGCAAATTCCAGAATGCTTTCTTCTGATGTAAGCGCAGCTTATGATCCGATGTTTGCAGACGCATTCGAAAAACGCAGTTCCGCATTCTTCACCAAAGGACTTGCATTCAACAAATTTACCGGAAGCCGCGGAAAGAACGGTTCCAACGACGCAAACGCAGAATACCTTGCAAAGATTCGCAAAGTTATGGACGATGCAGAAGTTACATATCAGTTTGCTGAACTCGGTAAAGTTGATGTGGGCGGCGGCGGAACCATCGCTTACATCATGGCACAGTACGGAATGGAAGTCATCGACAGCGGTGTTGCCGTACTTTCCATGCACGCACCATATGAAGTCAGTAGCAAGGCTGATGTGTACGAGGCAGTAAAAGGCTATAGAGCTTTCCTGAAAAATATGTAGGGACGTTTCTTTTGCCACGGATGCTGGGGTCAAAAGCCCTGGCATCGAACGTCCTTTTTTTGCTTTTTGTTGCTATTTATAAGTTTCTACCGTAGTTTTCGGTATATTTGGTGTCGATTGTAACTATACCCTTCCCATATTCTTATGCCAATAGAGGATTTTCTGC
>NZ_JBQHUC010000064.1:0-5645 GCF_052065395.1 Bariatricus sp. HCP28S3_F11
ATCGCAGAATAACCAATAGTAATTAATCAACCTGCTGAGCTTTGCTCAGTTTGAAGCGGAATGGCGCTCCGTTCCTCTGGAACGGATGCGCAATTCTTGCGGAATATGCAGTAGAGTATTTGAAATTATTTCAGCAAGGAAAGAAAATCTGGAAAAAAGAGAAGTATTGGTAAGGTGGTAATGTGAATAAAATTAACGTTAAGAGAGATGGAAATATTCTTACGATTGGTGATACACCTCAATTAGTAGTTGATTTGGAAAATCAGAAGAATTATATAGTATTTGCAGGCAAGCAGGTGCCATATCACCAGGAAATTGTGTTTAGTGAAGATATTCTTGCGGGAAAAAGAGAAAATGTATTTCAGACAGCAGTAAATTATTATTATGAACAGGCATGTGAGTTCATTAAAGGAATAAAGATTGCAGAGGAATATAGACCATTCATAAATATGAGTACCAGGGAGTTTTAATTATTTTTTTATATCAGTGAGTTTGCAGCAATCGGCGGATTTTCGATTGCTTCCGCCTAAGGCGGAAGCGGAGGGAGCGAGGGCAGTTGGTGAAACGCTTTATTTCTCCAACTGCCCTAACAGATACCCATCATCTGTAGCTTCATTCTTATTCCCCAGCAGAATCATTTCACCGCTTGTTTCATCTGTTACAGAAAAATAAATTTGATATCTGCCGTGTTTCAGATCTTTCACAGGAAGTTTCACTGTGAAAGATCTTTTTTGCCCGCTGCAGAGCTTTCGAAGATCTGCACCGAATGGAACGCTGATACATTCTCCGGTTTCTGCATTTTTTAGTACAATCGAAGTTAGAAATGGTTTCAGTGTGTTGGCAAATCCGACGTTCTGCAGGGTCAGCGTGAGGGATAAATTCTGTCTTAGTACTCCGGATTGCCTGAGTTTGCAGGATTGGATCAGGTAGCGATATCCGAGATGTTCCTGCACATAGTAGTATCCGTCGCACCCACGAAAAGCATCCTTTTCGGTCCAGAGAGTATTTCTCCATTTATCCAGAACGCGGCTGTCGTAATCGGCATTCAGGTATGAGACATGCATGGCCTGAAGTGCGGACACGGAGGTGTTCAGATTGCTCAGTGTGCTTTGGTAAATGACTTCGCCGCCGTTTGGCACATACCGGCATAAGCGATTCTGGAATTCCAGTTCTTCTGTTCGTGTGCCCTGGTAAGCCGGAGAACCGGCATCGCGTCTTGCGGTCGATCCGTATGTGCCAAGGTCAGATTCGGAACCAAGCATCCCGTCATTGAAAAGACCAAGTCTTCCCATCAGAGAGTCATCTGTTCCAAATGCCGGGAAGTTCGAGGGGACATCATACACATCGTTGATCATTCTCCACTGCGCGGGCGTGCGGACGGAAAGGTAGATGGAAGGTGCGATGAAAGCATTTAAGTGGCGGATGAGCGTGCCTACGGAAGCGCCATCCATAAAACGCGAATGATGCATTTCGCCCCAGTTTCCTATGAATATCCCTTGTATGATGTAAATCAGATCCTGATGCTGATTGACCAGTGGACTGATCTGATCCATATGTGTCAGAATCCGATCCAGTGAATCCGGTTCGGTAACCGCTGCGATGCCATCCCAGTCATAAAGAAAACGGAGGATCAGTTTTGGATTGGAAGGGGCTTGTGACCAGGCTTCCAGAATGTCATTGAATTGTGCGAGTCCGGTTTCACTTATTTCGGTTTTACGGTAATTTTTCAGATTGATTTCCAGCAGCGCCAGAGAAGCTGTGTAAGAATCCGTCTGATAAGAAGCATTTGCAGATGTATATTCATCGGACAAGGTATAGCCGATGATGTGGTAAAAGCCCCGGTAAGGATTGGCAAGCGGCTCGCTGCTTTCGGCAAAAGCTTCTGCCATATAAGTGATGCGGTTTGCATAGGAGGTCAACAGATAGGCAATTATGATTCCTAACAAAAGAAAGACCAGTATCCATAATCTGAAAGAAAAAGCATTCATGAATTTCATTGTATGTGCTCCGTTTCCTAAAAGCTTTCTTGCAGCGATTCGAACCGCCGTACGAATAGCTACGTCTTATTTTAAATTTACTCTAACAGACGATAAGAAGGATGTCAAACTCTTGTTCAAACATAAAGATACGCCATGATGATCCGGCGGGCGTCGGGAAAATGCCATAGATATTTACATATGAGTCTGATATAATAAATGACAGATGTATAAGAAATATGCTATTTGAAAGAACGATTATGATGTATAAAGAGAAAATTTTAAAACTTCTGAAAAGTCCGGCATTGGCAGATATTTGGCGGTGGTCAAAAGCCGTTCATAAGTCGATTTTTATATTGTGTGTGTTGAATCTGATGATCTGTGGCTGCTCGCTGGGGATTACGGTCGCTACGAGAGGGCTGATTGACAGTGCTGCGGGGAGGGATAGCGGACAACTTAAGCTGTATGCCGGTGCGCTGGTTGTGCTGGTGGTGATGATCCGGTGTCTTTCCATAGGTTTGGGACTGCTGAATACGAAGACGAATGCGCTTCTTTTAAAAGAAATGCGGTCTATGATTCTGAAGAGCCTGTTGGGGAAACAGTATGCGGGATTGAATGGCTACCACAGTGGGGAATTGGTCAATCGCATGTTCTCGGATGTAAATGTTGTCAAAAACGGCATCGTGGAGATCGTGCCGGGGGTGGTCGGCATGGGCGTGAGCTTTCTCGGAGCCGCGGCTATTTTGATCGCCATGGACTGGAGATTTGTGGTGGTGCTGGTTCTGGGAGGAATGCTGGGACTTCTGCTATTGATCCTGTTCAGGAAACCCATGAAGCAAAGGCATAAAGAAGTACAGGAAAAAGAAGGACAGCTGCATGCGATGCTGCAGGAAACTTTGGAGAATCTGCGACTGATCAAGGCGAGTGGCTCTGAAAAGCGGATAGAGTACCAGATGGATGTACGGCAGCAGCATTTTCAGGAAGCACAGATGCGAAAGGGCGCTTTTTCTGTGTATATGAACAACAGTATCAATCTGATTTTCCAGTTTGGGTGGCTGTTTTGTATGCTCTGGGGCGGCTTTGGCATTTACAGGGGAAATCTGACATACGGAATGCTGGCGGCGATCATCCAGCTGGTGGGGCAGATTCAAAAGCCGATCGCAAGTGCCGCAGGAGTAGTCGGTCAGGTCTATGGAACCATCAGTTCCGCGGAGCGATTGAAAGAGATCCTGGATCTTCCGGAAGAGGAGAATGGTGTTTGTGCAGACGGAAGAGAACTTTACAAAGATTTTTCGGCAATACAGATGCGTAATCTGTGCTTCTCCTATGGAAAAGACAGGCAGCCTGTGCTGGAACAGGTGAATATCCGCATCGGAAAAGGCGATTTTGTTGCTGTGACAGGTATTTCGGGTGGAGGCAAGAGCACACTGTTTCAGCTCCTTTTGGGAATTTATCAGCCAAGTAGTGGGCAGTTGGGCTTCTGCTTTGATAATGGGACAGAGGAGATGCCGTCCCGCAGGATGAGATCGCTCTTTGCTTATGTTCCTCAGGGAAATACACTATTTTCCGGTACACTTCGGGAGAATTTTACCATGTTTACGGATGACGCCACCGATGAAGAGATCCTGCAGGCAGCAAAAGCGGCCTGTATCGAACGGTTGATTGTGAAAAGTGATGCCGGACTGGATACGGTCATTGGAGAACGGGGAATCGGATTGTCGGAAGGTCAGGCTCAGCGTGTAGCCGTGGCGAGGGCTTTACTTAGCCGGGCACCGATCCTGTTACTGGATGAAAGCACCAGTGCGCTGGACGAAGAGACGGAGGCAAAGCTGCTTGGGAATATTGCGTCGCTGAAGGAGAAGACCTGTTTGATCGTGACGCACAGGAAGGCGGCACTTAAGATTTGCGATTATCGGATCCATATTGAGAATGGCGGAGTAAAGAGAATGGAAATATCGACGTGAGGTTACTGACGTAAAGAACGCCCTGACCACGACTTGCATAATGCTAATGCAAAGGAATACTGGGACGGTAGAAATACTCTGATCTAGCCGAATAGAATCCGTTTGTTTCGTGCAGACTACACTTGATGATGGATAATCCGGCGAAGAAAGGCAGGAAGAAAAGCGGGAATCAAGTGTCCTCTTGAAAACCGCGTCAGCTATTGTTACAATAAGATAACAGTGAATGAAGTGTAGTTTAGGGAAAGGAGCGGACTGATGACGGACAGAGGACTTTTGAAGCTTCCGGTCGGGATAGAAAGCTTTGAAAAAATCCGGACAGAAGGGTTCTACTATGTTGATAAAACGGCGATGATTCGGGACCTGTTGTGCAAATGGGGTGAAGTGAATTTATTTACCAGACCCAGACGATTTGGTAAGTCGCTGAATATGAGCTAAGAAGAAATGTAAGGTAATGAGTGTAAAAGTACAGAATTAACAGTATAAGCTGTTAATATATACGCTGGTAGGGATGGAATCGGCACAGGACTTCGGGGAAATGATCTATTATGTACTGAAACAGATCCTGACAGATTGTTACTTCATGGTTATGGGGGACGTATCGCAGAATATCCATTATGAGACCGGTATGAATGACTGGGAAGGATTAAAAGAAGCTCTTTTTGAGCAGAAAAAAGACAGTAAAATTGTGCAAAAACGCGAGAAAAACATGCAAAATAAATAGATATTTATGCATCTTTTCCGATGGATGCGTGTTATAATACACGTGTAACAAGGGAATACTTAACTGACCTGTATTTGTAAGAGAGTATGAAGAAAGGCCGCTAAGCAATCAGTTCTGTAGGAGGAAAAGATAAATGAATACTTTGAAAGCTGAAAAAAGAGACATGGAAACGAAAGCAAAAAAGCTTAGACGGGAAGGATTTGTTACCGGAAACATTTTTGGAAAAGAAATTGAAGGATCTATACCGGTCAAAATGGAGAAAGCAGAGGTAGATAAGCTCCTTAAGACGAAAAACAAAGGAAGCCAGATCGTCCTGGATGTGGATGGACAGAAGATGCATGTACTGATCAAAGAAGTAGATTACAACACCTTGAAGAAACAGGTGGATGAAGTGGATTTTCAGGCATTGGTAAGTGGAGAGAAAGTTCATTCGGTTGCAGAAGTTGTTCTGTTGAACCACGAGATGGTCATGGAAGGTGTGCTGGAACCGGTATTGACTGAAATCGCATATAAGGCAGTTCCGGAAGCACTTGTTGAGAAGGTCGAGATTGACGTGGCAAATATGAAACCGGGTGAGTCTGTGAAAGTGAAAGATCTGCCGATTGCATCGAATAAAGATATTGATCTGATGACGGATCTGGAGATGACAGTGGTCACCGTTCTGGAAGCACACAATGCGGCAGTTGATGATACAGAAGAGGAAACAGTGGAAGAAGCTTAGGCGGAGTTTAAAAGAGAGTTTTAACTGAACTGTGAGAATGCCTTTATTCAAGTATGAGTATGTTTGCTTGGATAAGGGCATTTTTGTATAATGTAAAACATCGATTTTAATAATTGGATGAAACCGTTATAGGCAGTAGACAGAACATTTGGTATAATTCTTAAGGAAAGTATCAGATTCAGAGCAGATAATAAAAGAGCAGTTCTGGAAAAAATAGAACTGCTCTGAATGTGATTCTTTCTTATTGTACCAAGTCGCGGACG
>NZ_JBQHUC010000065.1:0-5437 GCF_052065395.1 Bariatricus sp. HCP28S3_F11
TGCCGTATTATCGCTGTCAATCTGCCATTAGCTCCCAGACTGCGCGGTCGATTCTTTAAAGGACGGAAAAATAATTTGTCGTTTGCGTCTCCCTCAATTCGCTGTCCAACATTTAACTTCGCCCGTTCCATCGTGTCATTCATCTTGCCTTTTTCGCTGGCCTTTGCCCTGACTTCCAGCTTTTCATTTTCCGCTAACAAGTCATTGATTGTGACCTTGTATTTTTTCAGTTGCCCGGAGAAGTTCTCCATCTGCGGAAACCACTTTTTCAGCATGGAGAGGGCTTCCTCTTTCTTCTTTCCGGCGTTCAGCGGGGTAATGCCGGAGAGAACCGCTTCAATGGCCCTCGCCTGTTTGGAGAGGTTGACCGCCTGTTTGAACAGCCGGGTGGGGATATGCTTCCGGCCCGTCTTGCTGGCGCTTTCCCCACGCTCCAGGTCGGGGTACTGCTCCACCATACAGGCGTGAAAATCGTCCTGCCACTTCGTCAGATTGGCCCGGTTGCCGATAATTTCTTTGGCGCACAGGCGGTTGTCCTTTGTCAGCGGCACAAAGACCAAGTGCAGATGGGGCGTTTTTTCATCCATGTGTACCATAGCCGAAACGATGTTCTCCCGGCCCACCCGGTCAATGAGGAAGTCCGCCGCCCTCTGGAAGTAGGCCGCTATCTCCTTTGGGGACTTGCCCTTGAAAAACTCCGGGCTGGCGGTAATCAGCGTGTCCACAAACCGAGTGCTGTCCTTGCGGGTGCGGCATCTGGCCTGCTCGATGCGGCTCTGAATGAAATGGTAGTAGCGGCCATCCGGCTTGACGATGTGGAAATTGTACTTGCTCCGGCTGGTGTCAATGTCCGGGTTGCTGGCGTACTGCTCCTTTTTCCGTTCATGGTGGGCTTCCAGCGGCCCCGCCGGGTGGCCCTTGTGCTTCTCAAATCGCAAAATTGCGTGTTGTGCCATTGAACTCCTTTCCCCATTCCATTCCTTTCCGGCGGGTTTTCCCGCCGAAAATATCTCTGATAGGATTGGAATGGAATGAATGTAAATAGATGGTTTTAATCTCTGTATTTCTATATACCGTCAGATTTCCGTACTTCAAGAGGATTGATTTTCGTACTCGCCAAGTACGGTTTTCAGCCCTCCGGCGTACCATAACCGGATTTCTTGAAGTCGGTGTTTGGAACCGCTTCATAGGATTTCGGGTAAATGCGGTTGGGTTTTCCACAGCCCTGTTTCTGGATTTCCACCAGCCCCGCATACTGCAACTCCCGCAGGGTGTTGACCGCTTTCTGCCGCCCGCAGCGGAGCAAAGCGACCACCTCGCAGATGGGGTAGTACAGGTAGACCCGCCCGTACTCGTCCGCCCAGCCGTTCTTCCGGGACAACTCCGCCCGGCGCAGGACAAAGGCATACAGCACCTTCGCTTCGTTGCTCAAGGGCTGGAATGTGGGTGCTTCAAAAAGGAAATTGGGGAGCCGGGTGAAACTGAACGCCTTTTCCGGCTGGTGAATATAAATCGTGTTTGTCATAGCGTGTTTTGTGGACGGTTAGAGGCCCGTTTTCCGGGGCGAATGATAAATGATACCAGCCGCCCCGGTTGAGGGCTTGCGGAGCCTTGCAAATCAAGGCTTTTCCCGCTCTTAACTGTCCACAGCAGACCTCCTTTTCCGTTCACTTTCTGTTTTCTGCCGCCTGTGAACTCTGGCGGCGCAGTCCGGGCAGTATTTGCCCCGGTTGGACTTCGGGACGAACACACCGCCGCACTCCGCACAGCGTTTCAAGTCCCTGTCCCGGTAAATCTCCGCTTCCAGCGTCCTGTCCAGCGGCAAGACCGCCCAGCGGAACCACTTGCAGCAGACGGAGAACGAAATCATCTGCGGACAGGCGCAGGTGTCGCCATCGTCCAGCGCAAGGCAGTTTCCGTCCTCGCAGTTGCAGCACTCCCGGCGTATCAGGCCGCTGGCTCGTCTCTTCTGGGGCGGGGTTATGCGGTAGGGGGAGCCGTCCGGCCTGTGTTCCAGCGGCGGCAGGTGTTGATAGGGTCTTTTGCTCATGCGTCCCTCCGTTTTCTTTGGCGTGTTCTGTTTCCAAGGTGCTTGTCCATCGATGAACTATCCCAAGTCTACACCTTTTTGACCGCCTGTGCCGTATATCCAAGAGGTAGGAAATCAGCCTGAAAAACTCCCTATTTCCACGCTCTCGGATTTGTGATATAATCAAAAAAAGATAAAAGACAAATTCAGGTTTCTGGTCTTCTTGCACAAAATAAAGGAGGAGCTATTATGCAAATTGTTTATATTCCAAGCGAATCAATGTCTGTTCAAGGTAAAAAAGATGAAATCTATAAAAGATATGGGAAAGACTGGAATATTAGAGAACAGGGAGGAGGTAACGGAAATTGGTTGTTGACCAGAAAAAGTGATGTGCTTGTAGATGGAAAAAGTTATCGTACTTTTGTACTTGAACACTACGGTAAATCCAAGCTGACAGCGAAGCTTGTTGATAAATTTCGTGAAGATGTAGCAAATGGTAAAATAAAACTGTAAATGCCTATGCCGTTATGCTATGAGCATAGTACATAGCATAACGGCTTCTCTTTCGTTGAGCTAGCAAGGAGGGTGAATATGTCTTTATCCATACAAGAGCGATTAAAAGACCTACGTGTGGAGCGTGGCTTGACGCTGGGGCAGCTTGCGGAGCAGACCGGGCTTTCCAAGTCTGCGCTGGGCAGTTACGAAACGGAAGACTTCAAGGACATCAGCCACTATGCCCTTATCCGGCTGGCGAAGTTTTACGGTGTGACCGCTGATTATCTGCTGGGGCTGTCTGAAATGAAAAATCACCCAAACGCCGATCTTGCAGACCTGCGTTTGAGTGATGAAATGATTGACCTGCTGAAAAGCGGGAGGATAGACAATACCCTGCTGTGTGAGCTGGCGGCGCACCCGGATTTCCCCCGGCTGATGGCTGACCTTGAAATCTATGTGAACGGAACGGCACTGAAACAGGCGCAGGGTGCAAACGCCATAGTGGACACGATGAGCGCAACTGTTATAAAAAAGCATAATCCTGGCATGAGTGATACGCAGTTAAGACAGCTTATCACCGCCCATATTGATGAGGACGAGTTTTGCCGCTATGTGATACAACGGGACATAAACGGGATTGCCCTTGCTCTGCGGGAAACACACAAGGACGATTTTTTCAGCGTCCCAGAGGATAACCCGCTAAAAGAAATGCTGGAAACTGCTGGTGAAATCGTCAGCCAGGACAGCGACACGGAACAAGCGTACTTGGCGTTTATCTGCAAACGGCTCAAGCTGAATTTTAGGAAGCTGTCAGTAGAAGAACGGAAGTGGCTGAAAAAGATTGCGGAAAAATCCGACTTGCTGAAGAATCCAAAACCGCAGAGAGGACGAAGATAAAAAATGCCTGAACGGCGGTTCTGGTTTTTCAGAACCACCATCCAGGCATTTTGTTTAGTAATAGAAAAAGGTGCAGTTGATTATTGCGTATTGTCAATCTCTCTCAAACCGGGTAGTAAAAATACGGCAAGCGCAACGATGATAATGCCAATTCCGCAAATGACAAACCATTTCTCAACTCCCAGCCGCTCCGCCAGAGGCCCGGAAATGACAAGGCCAAACGGCATGGCGAGGGAAGCGGCGCTTGTCAGTAGAGAAAAAACTCTCCCCAGATATTCTGGTTTGACCGTTTCTTGAAAAATCGCATTTTGCACACCGTAAAATGGAGCGGAAATTCCCATAACAGTACAGCACACAACAAAGACAAGAAATGCGTCTGGCGGCAAAAGCCCGGAGAGCATAATGCTAACGCCCATCAGGAGAACGGAAAGACCGATGGTGTACCGCCGTTTCTTAAAACCGCCCCAAATGCTCAGAATGACTCCGCCAAGCAGCATACCAACCGCAAAAGCAATTTCAGCGGCAGAGGCATGGGCCGGTGTTCCTTTGAAGTATGACATACAGATGAGAGGAAAAAGCGTACTGATTGGCATATAAAAGAACATATAAATTACACCAATCCAGAGCAGAGCAAAGAGGCCCCTGTTTTGCTTTAATACCACATACCCCTCTTTCATATCCTGTAAAAACTGTTGTCTTTTCGTTTCTGGACATAGTTCAGGCGTTGGTATGGACGAAATCGCAACAGTCACACAGGCAAGGATTGCACCCACAATATCTAACAATATAATTGCATTAAGAGGCCAAACAGCATATAAAAACGCTGCGGCAGCTGGACTGATAATCGCACTTACTGCTTGCATGGTCTGCGTGTAACCAGCGCATTTTGTAAGTTCCTCTTTTGGCACAATCATAGGTGTTGCTGCGCTGAATGCTGGAGAATGAAAAGCAGTTCCCGCACTTCGGATTAACAGGACAACCATAATAGACCATACGGGCAATTCCATGTAAAACGCCACCAGCGCCAGAATACCGCCAGCGGCGGCAATTATCAAATCCGCACCAATCATTACGCTTTTACGGCTGTGCCGGTCAACAAAAGCACCTGCAAACGGGCCTAAACAGGCTTGCGGCAAAAATCCAATCAGTGTTGCCGCCGTCAATATGATTGCAGAATTAGTTTTCGCAACCAAATAAAAGATAATGGCCATTTGCAAAATACCGCTGCTAATAAAGGATATTGCTTGTCCGGCAAGAAGTGTAAAATAAGTTTTTCTCCATGAATTGTTGTTTTGGGTCATAATGCGAACCTCCTTTTTTATTGCATTGTTCCTTTGTTTCTGCAATAAAAAGCAGGCGTTGTCCCACAGAGAGGGCAGACGCCTGCATAACAACAAAGCACGAAAAAACACCACGATACAGTTCAAAGACTGCTCGTGTCAAACCTACGTGTTCCTTTGCATACGCACGCAAAAAAAGCCCACCATCATGTGGAAAGGTACTTCTACTTTTTATTGCTTATTAGCGTACACAAATTAACACACGTAAGCCTCCTTCCAATCTCAAACTGTCGCACAGTATAACACACATCCGATAGACTTGTCAACCATTTTTAACCTTGTTTTCCATCTTGTTTTTCCATCTCTTACGGGCAGTAGCAAAGCCAGGCGAGCCAGTCAACGGTCAAGATGAACGGCGCTTTCAGCGCCGCCGTTGACAGTCTCGCCCGTCTTTGCTAATGGGTAATCAAGGCGGGAAAGCCATTTTAGGGCTTTCCCGCCCATTTCAATTTTGGGAGAAGAAAGGCCCCAAAATGAACGAGTGCGGCCAAACACTTTTAGGGATTGGCCACCTTGTCCACCCATCCAGCGGGGCGGCGGGGAACGGTCAAGGCCGGGCATCAGCCTGTCGTCTCGCAAAATAAAGTTCCTGTCTCCTGCACAAAAACAGCGAATTATTATATCAGTTCCATAATGATGTCTCTTTGTACGTGCCTGTAATTACGGCGCGCTTTTT
>NZ_JBQHUC010000066.1:0-5343 GCF_052065395.1 Bariatricus sp. HCP28S3_F11
GGAAGGTGCTCTGAGACTTTTTTCTTTCTGTAAACTGATGACAGTATACAGAACAATCCAGAGACACGCAAGCTAATCATTATTACGCTATTTTAAGAGGTCAATAACAATTGGCAAGGTGAAAATGCAGAATGAACTTAATAAACTGAAATATGGAAATTGTGATATTTCTGATTGGGAGGGAAAGTTAAATACTAATAACAACAATAGAGCCTTAACAGGTTTCTGGATAGAATCGTCTTTGAAAATTTCTCCAAAAGAACAGGTTGAAGTGATGGAACGAATCTTCGGAACTGACTCCACCTACTCAGAAAGAACACAAAATATTTTAAAACAAGTAATGTTGATATCAGAAGAGAATAATACGGAAATATCTATTTATGGAAAAACAGGAATGGGAAAAGCAGAGGGTATTGTTGTAGATGCATGGTTCACAGGATTTGCAGAAACATTAGAAGGAAATAAATATTTTTGTGTATATCTCGGACAATCAGATGCAGGCAACACATCAAGCACTGCCGCAAAGGAAATCGCCATTCAAATTCTTAATGACAATAAATGACAATAAGATACCCTATCAAAAATCGCCTCAGACTCTCACAGGCTGGGCGATTTTTTTATAGTAATCTTTTGCCAAATCATTTTGTTCTTTTACTATGTACTCTAAACCTGATCTTAAATTAGTGACATACATAGTCTGTATTTTACATATTACTTCTACATACAAGCACATTATTATTTGGTCTAATTTACCTTTATATAACATCAAATAAGAGAGTGTATCTCTTTTAACACACTATTAACTATTAACAACGTAGCCTTATCAATTCCAATTATTATAAATAAATATGAAATATAGATATTTCTGGAACAACCCCCAACCGACCAGAAACATGTGTAGTTCCGATTCCTGTATTTACGTATATTTTTGTCTTTGAATTTAATTCATACATTCCGCTGACATAATTTTTAGCGAGGTTTGTAGAAGAGATAGCTTTTTGATTAATAGCAGGAATAAACGGGATATTAACTTGCCCGCCATGACTATGTCCGCTCAACACTAAATCATAAGGGTATTCTTGAAAAGAGTCTGCTGTATCTGGCTCATGTATTAACAGAATATTGTAATTCGAATCATATATCTTTGTAGAATCCGGCATATATACATTTCCCAGCATACTATCATCTAACCCTGTAAATAATATTTTTTTATCTGAATCAGTAGTCACATACCAATTTTCATTTTTCAGCACAGTAAATCCTGATTGCTGCATAATATTTTCATACTGTCTGGCAGCTCCACCACCGCAATCGCGATTCCCCCATATTGCTATTTTATCATATGTTGCATTGATTTTTTGTAGTTCTTTTATGATATGTTCATCATCATGATACTTGGCATAATTGTCATACAAGTCCCCTGTAAACACAACAACATCTGGATTTTGCTTATTGATATAGTTTACAACCTTATCCAGGTTCTTATAATTAAAATCCGCTTTTATATGCGTGTCTGAGAATTGAACAACTTTAATAAAATCAGAAGTTTTTTCGTTTAAATATAATTGATTTGATGCAATACGATACGGTTCGATTTTAAAAGCATAAAACACACAACTTCCAATCAAAATAAGAAGTGTGAAGACTGTTCCAAAAAAAATTTTCAAAAATCTTATCATAAAGATCTATCCTTCCCATAAATTATCTTGCTCAAAATAAAAGCTGCTTGTGACATTTATGTTACAAAAAATGTGGCATAAAGAAATATATAATCTTTAAACCACAATGTTTTTTAACTTACAATCTTCCAGTTACTTGCCTTACAAATTGTCAATTTATGCTGGACATCTGTGTGGTTTTGGCCTGATTAGTAACAAACTTTACAATTGCATTAACTATTACAGCCAACCATTGCATCTTAAATCTAAAGCTATAGCAAAGAATACTAATGTCTAAAATTACATCCAGGTAACCAACCCCAGATTCTGACATTCCATATGTATACTCACTCTACACTAATTCCAGCATATGCCCATGTCTCTCCGTTATCCTTTGACTCAAAGCGAATTCCCTGGATTTCCCCAGCTCCTGTTAAAAGCTTTATAGTCAGGATATCCTCTTTCTTTTTCGGCATCTCACAGTATTTATAATTTTCTATGGTAAAGTTAAGTTCTTTTGCCAAAGGCGGTAGCTCTGTCACAGTCTCCAAAGGTAGCTGAAGTTCCGTAAAGGTTGTACCTCCATCCCTGGTAACATAAAGGCTGGAATGGGACTGGGAAGCTCCTGTCAGCCCTGCAAACCCGAAATTTTTATCAAAGAATTCCAACCCCTCTGTTACCCCAAGATTTCCGCCAAAGGGATTCTGGTTTGCCATTTCCCATGTGTCACCGCCATCCGCAGTTTTTTCCAACTGGTAAAATCTGCTTCCCGCCGCCGCATCAGCCACCACCAGACGCCATCCTATCTTATCATCTAAAAAGAAATACATACTGCCGTCTGTCTGATCTACTGTCCAGCTTTCCACATCTTTTACCTCATCCATCTGTTCTTTATCTAACACTTCCTGGCTGATATATTCTGGTTCCATCATATAGCGAACAGGAGTGATATCTTTCACAGCTGGCATGTGAAGAGAAACCTCAAATCCCACAATTTCTCCGCCATTGAAAAGTTGTGTAAAATTTTCACTTCCTTGATCAACACCATCTCCGTCTGCATCACCGGGAAGATAACGCAGCCCGTCCATCACTCCGAAAGACCGGCGCCCATAATATACAAGTTCATAGGTCTCATTTTCCAAAATTGAAGACCACATTTTCACCTGATTTTCGCTGTCTGCTTTCTCCAGTATCCGGAGCATTGGCTCAAAACGCATATCGGCATTATAATCGGCATTGGCTTCTCCGTTCACCCAAACAATAATCTTCTCATTTATCTTTCTGTCATAAGTAATCAGATATGTCTTTTCTGTTCCTTTTTTATTTTTTCCGTAAAGAAAGGTATCTAAGGTCTGAACTTTCCCAGTCTCATTAAAGGACATCTTAAATCCATTTACCACATAAAGATTTTTCGGCATCTCAAGCTTTTCCTCTAAATCCGTCAGAATTCCTTCGATACCATCTTCAAAGAAGTTATCGTGGACAAAATCTACTTCCCTTTTCTTCCATAATTCATCAAGCTTCCATGACAAATGCCCGTTGTACGGAATTGCTGAATAAATGATACGCCCGCCAAAATAGATTGTACCAAGCAACGCAAGAAAAATCTCTATTCGTAAAAGAACTTTATTCTCGAGCTGAGATGTTTGCTGCATCTTTTTCCTTGCAATCATCCATAGTACAGAACTAAGCAAAATTCCAGACAGACTAATCAGCAAAATCAGCAAATGCCTTCTCAGCCCACCATACTGACATACATACCATGCCTGATATAAAAACAGCAGGTAAAAACAAAGACTGATTTTCCCACATAATTTATAAATATTCTTCATACACCCCTCGATTCTTTCATTTTTGTCTCTTCTAACATGATGTGTCAGTCATATTTTGGCAACTTTATCATATTCCAAAGATAACATGTAACTGTAATCATTTGAGATATGTCCATCCATAAATCCAATAAATGGATTTATGAATTGGAAAAGGGATTCTTATTTGATCCCTAACATTTATTTCAATCTAATAATTACTCTAAATTGATATTAATGTGATTTTTATTTTTTATAAATGTAATAAATTGCTCCTCTGTACCAAAACTAAATTCATCGCCATTAATTACAAGCCCTTTATTACCATATCCTAACCAACAAAGATTCTTTTTGATATTACAACAGGTTATATTCTTCCATTCAATAATGGTTCTATCGTACTTTCTTATAATTTCCAGCTTATCGTCATAAAAGTTATAAGTTACTTTCTCTTTATACCTTTTATAAGAATAATTTGAATCTAATTTTAAAAATATTTTCTTAGTATAACTTATTGTCCAATAATATAAAAATATAAAAGTTATTGCAATAAGCGGAATACTATAGATCCATTTGTCTGATCCAATCAAAGTACAAACTACAATTCCAATAAATACTTCAATGATTATAAAGTGACGACTCAGATCAGCCAATTCCCTTTTTCCATTTTTATTTTCATATTTTAAATTTTGATAATAATATTCTATCACCGCCTCATCATACAATGTATGATTTTGTAAAATGACATCCATTTTAATTTCTTCCTTTCCATACTCTACTCCAATCTTCTCCAGCTAATGTGTTTAATTTAATAAATCTTTTAAAGTCTTCTATATCTCCGATAACAAAATTTTCTTTTCTTATAAAAATAAGTTGATTAATAACGCGAATCCAGCAATACTCTTTTATGGTGCCAATTTCCATAATTTCGATAAAAGACACTATTATTTTCTTACCGCTTTCCGGAACTAAAACATTAATCTCATCTTTTTTTATTGTCATAATTCTTTTTCCAGTTCCATACTGTTTTAAAGCAGTTTCCATTTGTATATAAGTCGCTAGTCTCAGATATATATTATTTATCAATATCACAGCACAAACAAATAATATCATCATAGTCATAATCATTTCTCTTCCAATTTTACTACATAGACAAAATGAAAATATAATCACTGCTCCACAAAAGAATAATAATATCCTTCTGTACTTTCTATTTTGGGTTTGATAATATAAACAAAAGAGTTCTTTGTTCCACTCATAATGTATTTGAAATAATATATCCATTATGTTTTTCTCCTCAACTTATGCACTAACTTATTCTATACCGAAATAATACTCAAAAATATTTTTTCCGCATTCTACTGCGTTCCCTGCCTCATACCCATTTACAATTCGAACTGCTACTGCTATTTCTGGATCATCAGCAGGTGCATATCCTATAAATAGACCATGATCCGGTCTATTCTTAACTTCTTGAGCTGTACCTGATTTTCCTGCAACCGATATTGGAAATCCGTCAAATATCCCCGTGCTTTGAGTATATAATTCCATACCTGCATGGACTCCTTCCCAGCTTCTTTTATTGATTTCAATCTGGCTTTCCACTTTCGGGCTTGTTTCTACCCCGTCAATTTTGTCAATTAGTGACAATTGGAAACTAGTACCTTCGTTTGCAAGTGTTGTTACATACCTTCCCAATTGGACTGTAGAAAAGTTATTTGTTCCTTGTCCGATAGCTGATGGAATAGCATAATTATCAGTTATCTGTAACTATTCAGCACCCCATTTAGAGTACATTGATTTTTGGGCAAAACGGAGAAAATAAAATTTCTGTTTTGCCATGGCTTTATTGCGAAAAGTGGATAACTTTTCAATGC
>NZ_JBQHUC010000067.1:0-5018 GCF_052065395.1 Bariatricus sp. HCP28S3_F11
CTGGAGCACCGGCCAAGTAAAGATATGACCGATGAACAACTGGAAGAACTGGCACCTTGGAGTGAAAAACTCCAATCTATCAAAAATCGCATGTGAATTATAGTGAATTACGCCAACTCGCAAAGGGCTGGGGTAATTTTGTATCTGACCGCATTAATATTTGGCGCTTACAGATAATCGTAAAAGGTTGTCTGTTATTTTTGTTTTACGAATAAAAAATAGGGAGCTTCTCTATCTGGGAATATTTTCCTGCTTCTATGAAAAGCAGAACATGTTAGGATGAAGTGAAAAATCCTTGGCGAATTTTGCAAAAATAAAAGAGCGAAAATTGTTTAGTAAAAGCCTTAAATTATGCAAAGTGTAGGAAAATAGTTTCGTAAATCTAAAATATTGATTAAATATTCATGAAATGATAATATTCAAACAAAATTAATTTACTAAAAAAATTTCTGGTTTTTAAAGAAGGGAGGAATTATGAACATACATGATATTGCAAGGCTTGCCGGAGTATCAGCTTCAACCGTTTCAAAAGTCATGAATGGCAAAGACCGAGATATCAGTGAAGAAACCAAAAGAAAGGTTCTGCGCGTTATTGAGGAAGAAAATTACGTTCCGTATTTTAAATTCCGGGAAAAGGAAGGATTGAAAAATCATCTTCTGGGTTTGATTATCAGGCGCAGCCATAGGGAAAGAGAGAACATTGTTTTAAGTGCTGGAAAAGCAGCCAAAGAATTGGGATATGGTTTGGTCGTTACTTATGTGGACAGCGAAGAGGAAATCTTAACAGGCATTGAGGAAATGAATAAAAGGCAAGTATCAGGTGTGATGATTGATGGTAAAAAGAAATTTCTGTGTGGAAGATTGGAGAATACATCTGTTTATTTGAATGAAACGAAAGAATTCGACGAAAAGCAGAAAGTGACTTTTTATTATAGACTCTCTGAAGCTGGTAGGCTGGCGGCTGAACGTCTTATAAAAGAGGGACATCAGAAAATTGCATGCATGGTACATAAAGCCGATGAATCTATTTTGGAAGGATATCGTATGGCTGTACAAAGCAGTAACCTGCCACTGCAGCCGGTATGGTCCTATGAAGGTGATTCCATAGAGGATATAGAAACATACGGAGTCCGTCAGTGTTTAAGTGGAGATGTGACAGCCGTTATATGTGGCTCCTGGGATATCGCCTGCTGTGTATGGAAACTGATGGAGCGAACAAGAACAGTTGTCCCGGATGGTCTTTCTATGATCGTGGTGGGCGATGGTGAAATGGTGAAAATCCTAGGGGATGGGATTACCGCTGTAAAGCTGCCGGCAGAAAATATGAGCAGGGATGCGGTAGAGTATCTGGTGGATATGATCCAGGGAGAAAAACAGATTGAACTTATGCGAAAATTTCCACCTGTATTGGTGGAAAGAAATAGTATTGTACGGCCGGCCCAGGAAAAGCAGGGAGAAAAGATTGTTGTCGTAGGAAGCATGAATATGGACGTAACTATGGAGGTTTCCAGGATTCCGGTAAGCGGGGAGACACAGCTGGCGGAAAAAGTGCTGGTCTTTCCGGGAGGAAAAGGTGGAAATCAGGCAGTGGGAGCCGGAAAATTGGGTGGACAGGTCTATATGATCGGCTGCCTGGGAAAGGATATGGATGGCAAGCAATTGTATACAAGTCTGACAGAAAATCACGTTCATGTAGATGGTGTGATATTTGATACCGTCCTTCCAAGTGGAAAGGCTTATATCAATGTAGACAACAGGGGAGAAAGCACGATTGTGGTATATCAGGGCGCTAACAGTCATTTGGACATTTCCCAGATCAACGGATGCCGATATCTTTTTCAGAGTGCAAAATATTGTCTTTTGTCGATGGAAGTGCCGGACGAAATTGTGGAATATACCATTAAATTCTGTAAGCACAATCATACACAAGTCATATTAAAGCCATCTGCCGTAGAAAAAATCAAAGAAGAACTTCTGCCGGATATTGCGTATTTTGTTCCGAATGAAAAAGAATTGAACCTTTTAGTGCCAGGCAGGAAAAGTCTGGAGGAGAAAGCAGAAGTTTTACGCAAGAAAGGTGTAGAAAATGTAATTGTAACCATGGGAGAAAAAGGCTGTTACCTTACAAATCCCTCTTACTCTCTGCATTTTTCTGGAAGTGGCTTTGAAGCTGTGGATACAACCGGAGGGGCAGATTCCTTTATTAGCGCAATGGCGGTTTGCCTAAGCGAAGGGAAAAATATTATTCATGCGATTGGATTTGCCATATATGCATCTGGAATTACTGTTACAAGATATGGTGTACAGCCAGCACTGCCAGATCGGAAGGCAGTAGATGTTTATGAAGATGAGATTTATTCGAAATACAGTATTATAACAGAACTGACAGAAGGGAGGGAGAAGTCATGAAGAAAATAGTTGTTATAGGCAGTTTGAATATGGATTGTGTAATTGAAACACCTTATATGCCGCATGCGGGAGAGACTATATCAGGTCGAAGCGTTTCGTTGATACCGGGAGGGAAAGGAGCCAATCAGGCATATGCTGTCGGTATCCTGGGCGGAAATGTAGCAATGATCGGCGCAGTAGGCGATGATAGTTGTGGAGAGACATTAAAATCCAGTCTTGATCATGTGGGTGTAGATACATCTTCTATACCTGTCATTCCGGGTGAGACAACCGGTCAGGCCTTTATTACGGTAGATGATCGGGGAGAAAATGCAATCATTATTATTGCAGGAACAAATGGAATGGTCAAAAAGGAGCTGGTTCAAAAGTATCAAAAACAGATAGAAGACAGTGATATTGTGATCATGCAACTGGAAATTCCACTGGAAACGGTTCAGTACGTGAAGAATCTGGCGGTAAGTCTTGGAAAAACGGTTATTTTGGATCCGGCACCTGCGATTGGGAATCTTCCAGAGGGATTTTTTGCAGATGTCGACTATATCAAACCCAATGAGACAGAGTTGGAAATCCTGACAGGTACAAAAATGGAGACTCAGGAGGAGTTGGCAGCGGGGGCAAGAAAATTGCTTTCTCAAGGTGTAAAAAACGTGATTGTTTCATTGGGAGAAAAGGGATGTCTGCTTGTATCAGAGAAGGAGGAAAAATTTTTTCCTGCAAGGAAGGTGAAAGCGGTAGATACCACGGCAGCAGGCGACAGCTTTACAGCGGCATTTGCCCTTGCTTTAAGTGAAGGGAAAAGCTGTCACGAAGCAATTCGTTTTGGACAGAAGGTATCGTCTGTGGCAGTAACTAGAAAAGGTGCGCAGACATCCATACCCACAAGAGAAGAAGTAGATGGGCTGTAATAAAAAGAATAGGAGGTGCGGATATGAACAAAGAACCAATAATAATTGATTGTGATCCCGGAAGCGATGATGCGCTTGCCATTATTCTGGCACTGCATTCAGAAAAACTTGATTTGAAAGCGGTTTGTTCGGTTACGGGAAACGGTGCGCTGGATACTACCACCAGAAATGGCTGTAATATTCTGGCTCTGTGCGGAAGACAAGATATTCCTCTGTATAGAGGATCAGCGGTGGCTCTGGACAAAAAGATGCCGGATACGGTAAGTGCATTTGGAGACGATGGACTTGGAGGATACGCAGATACTATACTTTCTGACAAAAAAGAGGAAGAAATTGGAGCAGTAGATTTTCTGGTAGAATATATCAACAGCCATCCGGGAGAAATTACATTGTTTGCGATTGGACCATGTACAAATATTGCAAAAGCGATTAGAAGGTCAGAAGAATTTGCTAAGAATCTGAAGAGGCTGATTATAATGGGAGGAGCCAAATATACAGGAAACATGAGTCCGGTTGCGGAATATAATTTTTGGGCAGACCCACAGGCCGCCCATGAAGTTTTACAGGCCGGAATTAAAGATGTTACAATGATTGGCTTGGATGTGACAAATAAAATAGCATTGAATTGCGGAATGAGAGAAATTCTCCGTATGATGGATACTCCTTTGTCAAACTTTGTATATAACATTACAAAAGAAGGATTGGATGATAATTGGCGTACAAGAAAAAAGGCAGTATCTCCCATGCATGATGTACTTACAACTGCATATTTCATAGAGCCTTCTATTCTCAAAATGAGGCCCGCATATATTGATGTAGTAACAGAGGGGATTGCGAAAGGCCAATCGATTGTGGACATTGATGGACATTGGAATGATGGGAAATGTAATGCATTGTATGCAGAAGAAGTAGATGTAGAAAAATTTTATAAACTTTTCTTTAAAACAGTATTTGATGAAGATGTTACGATGTTATTTTAAGGATAGGAGGAAGAAAAAATGAAAAAAGCAAATGAAAACTTTTCACTGATGGTAATTTTATTAATCCCGGTAGCAATTGCAATCAACATTGTAGGAGGTCAGATGACATCTGTATTAAAGCTTCCAGTGGACCTTGATATGATTGGAGTAATTTTGGTAGGTGCGTTAGCCGGACCGATTCCGGCAGCAGTTACAGGAGTCCTAACAAACCTTATCAATGGTATTTTCGATCCATCGTGGATTCCGTATGCATTTTGTGCCTTCTTTATTGGAATTGCAGCTGGACTTTTGTCCAAGTACAATATGATGACAAAAATTTGGAAATTAATAATTTCTGGAATTATTATTGCTTTAGTAGGAACCATTACAGCTGCGCCAATTACAGTATTCTTTTTTGGCGGTGCGACAGGCGGAGGAGCGTCTATGCTGGCAGCCGGTCTGATGGCAACAGGAAGAGATATTTTTGAATCCGTATTTTCCGTATATATCGTAACGGAGAGTGTTGGAAAATTAATCTCTATTTTTATAGCATACCTAATCATTAAAGCAATTCCAGACAGATCACTCGTAAAATATAGATTTGGAGAGAAATTTATCAAGAAATCAGCATAGAAGGTAGTGTAAAGTAGCCTATGAAAAAATGGAGCTGAAAAAAAAGGCTCCATGGGAACCTTGAAAATTGCAGATATGTTAGTTTTCGGCAGCGTACGCCACCCTTGACGGC
>NZ_JBQHUC010000068.1:0-4528 GCF_052065395.1 Bariatricus sp. HCP28S3_F11
GCATAACGTTTGATAATGATGTTTTTGTAGTCCAGCATACATCATCCTCCTAAGAAATATATTTTCATCTGATAGATGAATGAATATATTATCCTAGAGATTTCTGTATCATTCAAAGCCTAACGGCTGTTCAGCTTCGCATTTCGGCCGTTTTGCTCCGCAAAACCGGCCGTTGGGACGCGCCATATGCATATTTTACAGCAGTCAGTATTTTTTATGGAATAGTATTTGCATTCTGCATGTATCAGAATTTATTCGGATGGACTTTTTTACTTTATGCAATCACAACAGTTATAGTTATTAATAAGTTTCTTAAGAAAGCTAATCTAATTCACAAAAAAGAAACAAAATTTATTTACATTGGAGTAATATTATGTGGAGTGTCTACATGCCTGACAGCAAATATGTTGATACAGTTTTTAAACTGGTGTTGTATGCTTGTACTTCTTATAAGTTTGATGATCAACCAGATGAATGAAGAAAGAAATGATAAAATACTGGTATATATCAATAAAATGATAAGGATACCTTTTGCGACAATCGGAAATATATTTCTTCCGCTGAAAAATACGAAAGAAATTATCAATAGCAGCAAAAAAGAAAGAACAGTAGATAAAGTGAAATGGAAACCAATCATTCTGGGAGGCGGTATGGCAATTGGCGTGCTGTTTGTGGTAGTACCTCTTCTTGCCGGTTCGGATATTGTATTTAATAGAATCATTAAAAGTGCGTTTTCATGGATGAATTTTGAAGGATTTCATTCATTGATCGAGAAGTTCAATACTATATTTGGAGTTTTAATTACATTTATGGCAGGATTTTTACTGATTTATGCATTTTTTTATGCATCATGTCATGTCAATTCAAATAAAGAAACAGAGAAGAAAGATAGGCAATACAAGTCTTTAACGGGAATTGCATTTACGGGTATAATTGCATCTGTTTATTTATTATACTCTATTATTCAGATTCAATATCTGTTTTTGAAGGCGGGTCTTCCGGAAGGAATAACGTATTCCGAATATGCGCACGCCGGATTCTGGCAACTTGTTCTGGTTGTAATGATCAATGTCAGTATGGTGATTTTGTGTTCAGAACTGTATGAGAAAAATAAATGGCTTAATTATATGATTACAATCATTTCACTATGTACTTATGTAATGATGCTGTCAGCAGCATATCGTATGAAGCTTTATATTGATGTTTACCATTTGACATTTTTGAGGCTTTGTGTGCTTTGGTTTATTGCGGCGCTTTCTATCGTAATGGCAGGAGTGATTATAAGTATTTACAAAAAAGATTTTCAACTTGTCAACTATATGATTGCTGTCATCGCAGGGAGTTATCTGATATTCTCTTTTTCACAGCCGGATTACTGGATTGCAAAATATAATGTGAGTCATATCGAGCAGCTTACATGTGCCGATCTTGAGTACATGATGTGTAACTTATCCCTCGATGCGGCACCGATTATTGCAGAAATTGACCCGAAAGAGGTATCATCTGATGATGGAGACGGATGCATATATTATTATGGAAATGCTCAGGAAAATTCTGCTGAGATTATGATGAAGAATTATTTTCAGGAAGTGTCGCAGCGGTGTGGGAAAATCGGTTTTCGGCAGGCAAACTTTTCCAAAATCCGTGCAAAACAGATTGCAGGTTCCTTTTGATGGTGTATAATTATTCTATATGCAGTTAATGTCGAATAATAGACGGAAAGAAATGCTGGCATAAAAAGGATACCGGAAGGAGAAAGACATTTATGCGTACAATAAATGTAGAAGAAATTACAAAGAATGTAAAAGAAATGTGTATCGAGGCAAACCATTTTCTGTCAAAAGATATGGATTGTGCAATGAAAAATGCAGCTTCCACTGAAAAATCACCTCTTGGAAAGCAAATTCTGAATCAATTGCAGGATAACCTGCAGATTGCAGCAGAAGACATGATTCCGATCTGTCAGGATACCGGAATGGCAGTTATATTTATCGAAGTCGGACAGGAAGTTCATTTCGAAGGTGGTATGCTGGAAGATGCCATAAACGAAGGAATCCGTCAGGGATATGTGGAGGGATATCTTCGAAAATCAGTAGTGAAGGATCCGATCATCCGCGAGAATACAAAAGATAATACACCTGGAATCATTCACTATAAGATAGTGGAAGGTGATCAAGTTAAGATTAAAGTCGCTCCGAAAGGCTTCGGAAGTGAGAATATGAGCCGTGTATTTATGCTGAAGCCGGCAGACGGAATCGAAGGTGTGAAAGATGCCGTCCTGACTGCGGTGAAAGATGCGGGGCCAAATGCCTGTCCGCCGATGGTGGTAGGTGTCGGAATCGGAGGGACTTTTGAAAAATGTGCATTAATGGCCAAAGAAGCTTTAACCAGAGAAGTAGGAAGTCATTCAGAAATTCCATATGTAAAGGATCTTGAAGAGGAACTTCTGGAGAAGATCAATAAATTAGGAATCGGTCCCGGCGGTCTGGGAGGATCCACAACAGCACTTGCAGTAAATATAAATACTTATCCGACCCATATTGCCGGACTGCCTGTCGGAATCAATATTTGTTGCCATGTCAACCGGCATGTGATCCGTACGATATAAAGAAAGTCGTAGCAGCAAGTATGAAATGTACAGTGCAGCGAATAGAGAAAGATAAGGAAGAAAGTGAGGAACAAACAGATATGGATCAACATATTACAGCACCGATTTCAAAAGAAGAAGCACAGTCCCTTAAAGCAGGCGATTACGTATATATAACCGGAACGATTTACACGGCAAGAGATGCGGCACATAAAAGAATGGACGAGACTCTCTCAAGAGGTGAGATGCTCCCGGTCAATATTGAAAATCAGATGATCTATTATATGGGACCGTCTCCTGCCAGAGAAGGACGCCCGATCGGATCGGCAGGACCGACAACGGCCAGTAGAATGGATAAATATGCACCAAGACTGCTTGATCTGGGGCTTGGCGCAATGATCGGAAAAGGCAAGAGAAGTCAGGCGGTTATTGATGCAATTATTAGAAATAAATCTGTTTACTTTGCGGCAGTTGGAGGAGCCGGTGCGCTACTCTCAAAATGTATCAAAAAATCAGAGATTGTTGCCTATGATGATCTTGGAACAGAAGCAATCAGAAAGCTTGAAGTGGAGAATTTGCCGGTAATCGTTGTGATTGATTGTGAAGGAAATAATCTTTATGAAACAGCAATCAAAGAATATTGTGAGGAATAGTACAGATGAAAAGAATTTTATTGATGGTATTTCGGAATATCATTCTGGTGCCGTTGATGTGGTGTAAGCTGTGCTATTATGCTTCACATGCGGATAAGATTCCAGAAGAGAAAAGATATAAGTTTCTTCAATATATAGTAGCAAGAGCAAATAAAGGAGGAAATGTGACCATAGAACCGCATGGACAGGAGAATATCCCAAAGGAAGGCGGCTTTATGTTGTTTCCCAATCATCAAGGACTCTATGACGTACTGGCTATTGTTGACGTATGTCCAAGACCGCTTTCTGCAGTCATCAAAAAAGAAGCTGCAGGAGTTCCGTTTTTAAAGCAGTGTGTAGCTATAATGAAAGCATTTTCGATTGACCGTGAAGATATCAGGCAGTCTATGCAGGTAATTTCAAATGTAACAAAAGAAGTGCAGAGCGGAAGAAATTATATTATATTTGCTGAGGGTACCAGATCGAAGATGGGAAATAAACTTTTGGATTTTAAAGGGGGAAGCTTTAAAGCTGCCACAAAAGCAAAATGTCCGATTGTGCCGGTTGCTTTGATTGATTCGTTCAAACCTTTTGATACAAGCAGCATAGAACCGGTAACAGTCCAGGTGCATTTCCTGAAACCGATGCTTTATGATGAATATAAAGATATGAAAACAGTAGAAATTGCGGCTGAGGTAAAGCATAGGATTGAAGAGACAATAGAAAAGTACGAAAAATAATGATGGAGCAGCAGGGAAATTTACGGACGAAGTAAAATCCCTGCTTTTCATTATTTGACGTTTCTTATCAATAAAAAATAGAGAAGTATACTTATAAAATCACAAATATATATAGAAGAAAAAAGTTTTTGAAAAAGATTAAAAAAACTGTTGACATAATACGACTTGTTATGTATAATAACTAATGCGCTGTGATGTTACAAGTTAAAAATGTGTAATGAAACAGTAAATATAGAATAAAATTCAGGCTAAGGAGAAATACTCAAGAGGCTGAAGAGGCGCCCCTGCTAAGGGTGTAGGTCGGGTGACCGGCGCGAGGGTTCAAATCCCTCTTTCTCCGTTTTCTTTTGAAAACACCGATTTAAAAAATAAAAAAATTCAAAAAAGGTGTTGACAAATGAAAAGAAACATGATATTCTATTAAAGCTGTCGCGAACGACAGCGAACAACAAAGAACGTTGATAACTAAACAATAGACAACAACCCTGAAAATTCTTTAAGAGATTTTTCAAGAACGGTTGAATCGACAGATTTAACAAACCTAAAAACAGTAAGAAGGAACAGAATTG
>NZ_JBQHUC010000069.1:0-4307 GCF_052065395.1 Bariatricus sp. HCP28S3_F11
GCGACTTGGTACAATAAGAAAGAATCACATTCAGAGCAGTTCTATTTTTTCCAGAACTGCTCTTTTATTATCTGCTCTGAATCTGATACTTTCCTTAAGAATTATATCAAGCTGTAAAGGGCACATTATCTCCCAAAAGGATGGGTGTTGTTATTGTAGCGTATTTTGGTGCAATGTGTATAACAGGATCTGAAAATATTATTAGATATGCAACATGGCAACTTGTTGGTGTTGGAATTGCTTTAATAATTTCAAGCATCATAGGTGCTATTGCATCCTTTTACTATTTTATACGTTGTAAGAATGATAAGATATGGTCGCGTTTGATTTCGGTGGCAGCAATCTGGGGAATTATCCGAATTGTAATCAATAATTATCAGATGATTAGGTATGCAGAACAGTATTTGTCAATGAACACCACAGTAAGATTAGTATTACAAATGGCCATCTATGGATTGATTCTATATCAAACATTTACGTTGACCAAGAAGCGAAAGAATGCTATAGAGATTAGCAATACAGAAAAGCAATAAAAATTGATTGACTAAAAACCGTAGTCACAATATAATATGTGTAGGAGAGAAGCCTGCGTAAGCGAAGTAAAAGTAGACGGGACAGCCTACTTCCTGATTGGGGGCAAATAATAGCCATAGAAGATTGACCGGTGTATTCCGATCCGCTGTCCTTATTAGGAGATTAGGCGTCTGTGAAACAGCAGACGCTTTTCTTATATGAGAATAAGGAGAATATTAGATGGAAAACAAAAGAATATACAAGCATGTTGTCTTTGCTATATTGAGTGTATTTACGTTGTACATAGTACTAGATTTGTTTAATATTCCCCAAAAGTTTAACATTCCAATTTCTAATATAAATACAGATTTATTTGGAATTGTGTCGAGTGCGGTCGTTGCTTTAGTTATTTACTTTATTTCATATAATGAAATTGATGATAGAAAAATTAAACGAGAAGATAATGCGAAAGATACAGCTAAGGTACTGCTTGCTGATACTTATAAAGAATGTCTTAATACTTTGGAATTGTTGGGGAATAGAGAGATTTTGGAAGCATTTATTGTTCCTAAGGTTGATTTTAATAAAACGAACAAAGATGATAAAATAATGAATAATTTACAAATTTTACCATTTGAGAGTTTTGATAAAATTATATCTTTGTCAGAGGGAGGATATATTTCAAAGGATAAATTAGAAATATATCTATCTATAAAAAAAGAATTTGCTTTAGTTGTTTCGATGAAAATAACATTTTTTGACATTGATAAAGCTCAAGGGTTAAAGCAGATATTATACAAGGAAGAAATAGATAGAAGATTTTATGATTTGATAAATACAATAAATAATGAAATTAGTTTTTTGACCAATAGATAAATGCGAAGTGTAGTAAGAAATTACAATATTCTTAACTTCCAGACATTTTAACTCTCGTTCAAATAAAATGGCTTATTCATGCACTCTATGAGTGTTTTGGAGTCATTCATATGAGAGTTAATTATCTCCTCGAGAGTTAGCACTTAAACAGTCGCAAATCCGCTATTTATAAAGATTCTTTGCAATAGATAGATAATGCTACAGGAAGTTTGGGAATATCTTAGTCGAAAGATAAAGAATATAATAATACAAAAAGGAGAAATAAATTTTTTTTAATGTATTGCTCATGATAAAGTGATGGATGTTTTGAAATAGTAAAGAATTTTTTGTTTGGCTATAAAGAGATATTAAGACAGCAAAAAAGCAATGTGATAATCGACACTAAAGTCGCACATTGCTTATGCTCTCATTAATTTTCTTCTATTATTATATGCGAAATAATGAAAAAGTCAATAGTATTAGGTAAAAATAATGGAGAAAAAATATGCTAAGTTACTTGACGAATGAATTTATAAAAACAAATTTTCAGTTTAATAGTGTTGGACAAATATTATTTATTCAAAAAATCAAAGAATTGTTGAATAATAACTCAGGGGTATCATACAGTTATAAAATACATAATGCATACAGCATATTATTAGAATTAAAATCAGTAATTAAAGATTTAGAGTATGGGAGAACTAATGGGTTCATATTAGAAGAAGTACGAAAAGAAGCTAATGAAATAGTAAAGAAAGATTTGGTAATGCCAGCTAAGCAAAATGCTTTATATGGAACTGTATGTGATGAAATAAGAAAAGGATTGTCCATTGATAAAAATAATCAATCAATTAATGCAACAGATATGGACAAAGTCCATTCAATGTATAGTGCTATTTGCAATTTAGAAAATGCATATGAAATTATGGATTATTTAAATGACACAGTGGATATGTTAAAAAGTGCAATTCAATCCGATGAATGTGAAAAAATAATTGATCTTACAGAATGTTTAGTAAGTTCTATTATAATTACAAAACGTTCAATTTCAAGTGTATATACAAATGTAGGCTATTTCTTTGAAAGATCGGGAAAAGCATTTGATGATTGTTGGAATCAATGGGTTGGTAATTTGCTACGAATAGACGCAAAATATAAATGTTATTTTAAAATAGAAGACAAATACAAAGAAAAGGTAACAGAGACTATTACAGGTGTAGAAGTTAAGATTATGCATCCTACAGAAAATGGAAGCTCGTTAATTGAGGATGAAAATACATATTGGGAGGTTGACATTAAGGCTCCTGCAAATGACCATGTTTCGATTGTTGAGAAAGCATTCCGCGTATATAAAAAAGAAATGGGGATTGTTGAGTTTGCCACAGCAAAAGTAGACAAATTGGATGATAGAGTCATTGTATATGATGAACACTTTAATAAGTTTTTTGATTTAGAACAGAAGACTATTGCAAAAAATCTGGATTATAAACCTTACAATCAATATCATAGAAACATTGATAGAGTTGTGAGACTATTCGTTGATAATTTGAGTAATGAAATTGATAAAAATAAAGTTGTAAATGCGATTATTAATACTTGCAATTTTGAAGGGGAAGGAAAAACATATAATTTCCTTTTACTGTGGTCATCATTGGAAGCATTATTTAGATCAAATCAGTATCCAACTGCTATTACAGCAATCAAAGATACTGTTCCGAATATTTTGTCTCATAGATATATTTATTACAGATTATATGACTTTTTAAAGGATTGTAATAATATCGGTTTGAATTATCAATATCAAGGTAATAACGTGGTTACTGAAAATCCAAACACTGAGCAAATAGTATTGTTGTTTAACATTTTAAGGGATCAGTCTGAAAAGGATGTTTTTTTGCAAGCCTGCAAAAATTCATATGAATTATTATATTATAGAGGTATTGAGTTAGAACGAATTCTCATGAATGCTAAAAATATGAGACAAAAGATAGAAAAACATCGCCAGATATTGGGTTATCAATTACAAAGAATGTATCGGATAAGAAACAAATTTGTTCACCACTCTTTAGTAGATGAAAATATAGATGTACTATGTAAACATATACGTGTGTATATGTGGGAGGCTATACGTGAGATGAGTTATGTTGCAGATAACAGAAAAATCAATACATTAGAAGAATTGTATGCATATTTTAGAATGAACAACATGATGATGCAAAAGATGTTACTTAATGCAAATTCTCCTATTGATGCAAAAAATATATCAAACGGATATTTATAATTGTACTGATAATATAATTATTGTTTTAAGGTGTTGAAAAAATGAGTAGTGTTTGTCAATATTCTGCTCATCAAGTTGGGTATAATTAGATAATTCTTGTTTTAGAAAACGGTAATATGATGATATTATAAATCCAAAGAGCCAGATACCATCTCTGATACCTGGCTGTGAAGAGAAGTGCTCAGTTGTTATAGGATGCTGTGGGTTTGCAGCAAGTATGCAGCACATATATCCGCAAAGCCTTATTTTACGGGTTTCCACAGTTTCGCAAACGTTAATTTGGAGCGAAGCGACAACGAGAGAAAACAAAGTTTTCTCGAGTTTGTTTCAAGCGACAACGAGAGAAAACAAAGTTTTCTCGAGTTTGTTTCAAGCGACAACAAGAGAAAACAAAGTTTTCTCGAGTTTGTTTCAAAGATATCAAAAGAATTTTGTCCCGGAAGCAATTGTGCTTCCGGGATTTCTTCATATTTGGTCAGATCATTGACCGTAGATTCAATTATTCTTCAAACAGGTCACTTCGGTCCGTTTCGCAGAATGACCTTAACTGCAAATTCCGGCTCATCTGACCACGCATTCCGCTAAGAGCTGATCAGTCTTTCCGGATGTAACTGAACGCGTTTCCGCTTCAGCTGATCAATAAGTTTTCAACGTGTTA
>NZ_JBQHUC010000070.1:0-4119 GCF_052065395.1 Bariatricus sp. HCP28S3_F11
TTATCCTCACGATATTTTTATCCTCATCTTTTCTGGATATAAAGATATTTACTCACTTCTTCACAAAAAAGATGAGGATAACATTATTTATCTTAAACCACAGATACGTGCCATTTCAGCTTCATCATCTGGCCATAATGGCTTCTCATCACTTTCCAGATCACCTGATTCCATCACTTTACGCATCATATCAACTGAAGGGACTGCGTAAATACGTGTTGTTTCACTTGAGGAATGCCCCAGTATACGGGAAACAAGTTCAAGTTCTGTTCCATCCTGATACAGATTGGTTGCCCTGGTCCTGCGGAACATATGGGGATAGCATCGTTCCGGGAAATTCGGATACTTTGAGCGGATCTGAGCTGCATATTTTTTGATGATACGCTCAACATTTCCAACTGACATCCTGTCTTTGTGACCCTTGATCACTGTATAGATCAGCGGAGCATCAGAATCTATCACTTCATGGTAAACTTTTAAATAGTTCTTCAGATGATCAGCGGTCTTATCTGTGATCGCAACGATCCTTTCTTTATCACCTTTTCCATAAATCCGAAGATACGGTATGTCGGCCTCCAGATTTACAGAAGATACATTCATAGACAATAATTCGGAAACCCTGACAGCAGAGTCATAAAGCAATATCAGGATCAGTCTGTCCCTTCGGCCTATCTTAGTATCCGGCGGAGCAGAGAGCAGTGCCTTAAGGGCATCATCAGGGATGACTTCACGTGTCAGCTTTGGTACTTTAAGAAAAGGAACTCTGGAAGCTGTGAGAGCTACTGACTGTAACGATATATCACAATCAGCAGCATACCAGAGATAAGCTCTGATCGCAGCAAGCCTGTTATTACAAGTGGTTTCGCTGTTGCCGTTTTTATGCAGGAACTCAATGTATGATAACAGAAAATCATGTGTACAATCCTCAAAGCCAAAGGTACGTAGTGATAAATTCATAGTATCGGTTATATATCTTCTGAACACGGTCAAAGCATCCCGGTAGGTTTCTATTGTATTCCGGCTTTTCAATGACTGATCAGGCAGGTAATGCTCAAGAAAATCCAGTGTTTTTGAGAAAAACAGTATCTTTTCCACTTTTTTTCTACTCATGGTCAGTCACCTCCGGGATAACGAAACCTGAAGTCTTGTCCCTGTCTCTGATGATCCGGAAAGCTTCGCTGACCTGATGGTAATAATAAAAAGTATCATCCGTACTCTGATGTCCCAGATACCGGCTCAGAAATGGAAGCATCTCCTTAAGTGCGATACCTTCTTCCATCCAGAGATTCATCCTTTTTACTACAAAGCTATGTCTGAGGCAGTGAACGGTAGGAGTTTTGTCACAGCCTTCTGCATATGGTGTTGCATTCCATGCCCTGCGAAATGCTGCGTTTATAGTGACAGAACACAGGCAGTTGCCCGGTTCTCTTGCAGGGAAAACCCATTCTGATACGCATCCATAATGATCATTCAGTATCGTCTTATATTCCTTCATTAACACAGCAAGATCATCTGACATATATATTAGCCTGTCTTTATGACCTTTTGACTGCATGATTTTTAATGTTCCCGCTTCAAGATCTGCATCACTCCACTTCAGTTTTCTCGCTTCTGAAATACGCAGGCCACAACAATAGATCAATCTGAAGATCACTTTATACTCTGTAGACAGACGCAAAAACGAGGGCACTTTTATCTCTGGAGAATAACTGTCGATTTCATGAAAGAATGCTGATATTTCATCATCTGACAAGACATGCACCAGTCTTTTTTCACATTTATAAAAATTCGACGGAATATATGCTTCCTCACCGAGGGAGATCATGAATAACGCAAACTGACGGATGATAGAAGTACGTGCTGAACACGTAGATAATGCTTCTCCTTCACGCAATGTCCCCCATTTTTTGACCAGTTCCCTGCTGAGATATGGCTGTATAACGGATTCTTTTACACAAAAATCATCAAAATGTTTCAGTTTCCATTCTTCAGTTTCATAAGAGAATCCAACAGACCGCTTTTCCTGTAGAAACTGTTTAATATACGGAGCAAAACAGCTTTGATATTCATATCCAAGAATCTTCATTGCAGACCTCCTTCCAGCATCAGTCCGATGTCTGACAATGATAATCCACATTTTCTGCTTCTTTCATCATCCAGAAGAAGGTATTTCATTACGCTTGTCGGATCACGATGACCAAGTGCATCCATTACATCATCGATGCCGGCATGATTTTTCAGCAGATTTGTAGCAAAAGTCCTGCGTGTCACATGAAAACCGCCGCCCTTTACATCATTTCTTTCGGGCAGGATACGGTAAAGTGCTCTGGTACATACTTTACCAGTCAATCTTCCATACGGGGCTTTGGATCTTACAAAAATAAAATCGCTTTCTGCATCAGGTCTGCCGTATTTCAGGTATGAATATATAGCATTTCCCACTTCAACAGGCATTGGAAGAGTGATCTGTGTTTTCGTTTTTTTCATGATGATTGAGATCTGGCATTTCTTCCAGTCGATATCCTGAAAACGGAGTGCCAGGATATCATAGGCCCTCAGTCCTGTTTTCAGGCCAAGCAAAACAATGGCAATGTCGCGAAGTTCTACAGGGGCATTATGGGTCAGCCGGTACTCCTGGATCCTCTGAATCTGTTCATCGGACAAAACATCAATGATCTTATCTACGGGTGCACTTCCTGATATAAGACATTGATCCAGACCATGTCTTTCTGTATATCGATGTTCCTCAAGATAGCGTAGGAAGGCTCTTACGATTACAAAGCGGGTGGCACGGCCTTTAAATGTGGAATGTTCATCCCGGATTGAGAATTCTTTGATTATCTCTGGAGAAATCTGTTTGAAACTGTCATACCCATGATCGATCAAAAACAGACAAAAGCTTGCACAGGAACATCGATAAGATTTAAGTGTACCGCTTTCGCGATATTCACGTTTTTTCTGTTCTAAAAGACCTGCGACGGCTTCCTTACACCATTCAGGGAGTTCATCATATATGGTAGGAATGTATTTATATTTCCCGCCCGGGTGGATATCGCCGCTAAGAAGATATTCATTACAAAAACTCAGAACTCTTCTCCAGTGAAGCCAGGAAGTTCCCAGTGTATTTTTTACCTCAGAGAACCATATCCAAACGATATCCGGATGATACCCAAGATCATGTATATCCAGAAACAGATAAAAAGCTGTTAATGCATGTTTTGCCAGTTTCAAAGTAGTACCGATATATCCATGGGCTTGCAGGCATTCGATAAAAGGCTCAATCTTTCCTTTAAAGTCTGCGGCTGACATAATTACATCTATCGTTTTCTGTAAAGCTGCTTTATTCTCTGAAGAAAACGCATCGATCAATCCGATATGAGGATAAATCTGACTGTTAAAGAGAAGACTGTATGGCTTTGTGCATTTCCCGATCTTTTCATAGAACTGTATCATCCGAGCCGTGTAATTAAGGATCACGTTTCTGGTTTCATCTGATTGATACATTTTGGTGTTTACAAGTATCAGTACCGCTTCGTATGAGATATCTGATATATTGACAACTCCAATTTTATCAAAAATGAGCAACCCTTCGGAACAATAGGTACGTGTTAATTCTAATGTGCGTTTTGTATAACGTTTACAACAGTCTTCAAGATAGAAATCAAGATCATCTTTCCATGAAACTGGAAGTTTATCGTATACTGATTGATTTAGATATAGCCTGCGGTCAGATACTGTTCCTGAAGAATCCATTTCCTCTAACTGGTATACATACCGGATCCATATGACACATCGCTGTGAAGGAAGGCTTTTCTTAATCTCAGCAAACCATTCATCACGCGCTTTGACCGTATACTCGGTACTATTTTGGTCGAGATACGATCCAAGAGATTCATAACAGTCCCTATGCGACTTTCTACTGCTTGAACACACCTTCTTTTCTTTAAGTAGTGACATTACCTTTTCGACGGTATCATCATAATTCATGAAATCACATCCTTTCGATTTTAATGCGATTCCATTATCACATAAAATATGTTATCCTCATCTTTTTTGCGAAGAAGAGAGTAAATATCTTTATATCCAGAAAAGATGAGGATAAAAATATCGTGAGGATAA
>NZ_JBQHUC010000071.1:0-3863 GCF_052065395.1 Bariatricus sp. HCP28S3_F11
TCGGTACATGATACGATGATATCCATCACTCCCGGCTCTGTTTTTGAGGTAAATAAAAATCGTCAAAGCCAGTAAAATCAATAGATTTAGGCTTGACAGAATAGGAAGGAATATTCATTGCAACTTTTGTATTATGGACAGTTTTGATCCAGATGGTAGATGTGCAGCCTCATGGTCAAAACGGAACGAATATTGGATTTGCAACACTCAATTGCTGGTTTCACCGCTTCACAGGCGTACACATGATGATTTATTCGATTACTGATTGGATGGGGCTGGTGCCTGTCGTAGTATGCCTGATCTTTGCAGGTGTGGGACTAGTTCAGTTGATTAAGAAAAGAAGTCTTTTCAAGGTGGATCCGGATATCATTATTCTGGGTATTTATTATATTGTCGTGATCCTGGCATATATATTTTTTGAGATGATTCCAATCAATTACAGACCTATTTTAATTAACGGAGTAATGGAGGCATCTTATCCATCATCAACTACACTATTGGTATTGTGTGTGATGCCGACTTTGATCGAACAGACTCAGCGCAGGCTGTCAAGCATTGCAGTCAAAAAAGTGATAACGATTGTAACAATCGCTTTTTCGGCATTCATGGTTATTGGCAGATTGATTTCGGGAGTACATTGGCTCACGGATATTGTAGGTGGCGTATTGTTAAGCATTGGATTATTTTCTATTTATCAGGGAGCGGTTATACTGTCAATAAAGAATAAATAAAACGAGCAAGGGGTGGAGGTTTTGGAATTTCATGAAAAACTTCAGGAATTAAGAAAAAGCCGGGGAATGACACAAGAAGAACTGGCTGCGGCATTATTTGTATCTAGAACTGCAATTTCAAAATGGGAATCCGGAAGAGGATATCCGAGCATAGATTCATTAAAGGAAATATCTCGATATTTTTCTGTGTCGATTGATGATCTGTTATCTGGAGAACAGTTGATTTTGATTGCAGAAAAAGAAAACAAATCAAATCTCAATAGTGTATGTGACTTATTATGGGGATTTGTTGACTTGCTTTCTTTGATGCTTATTTTTCTTCCGCTGTATCCCAAGCCGGTCAATGGTTATATCTATTCGGTAAATCTTTTTGAGTATGTAGATAATAATAAATGGATTATTACCATTTATTGGATAATGTTCATCACTTTAACGATTATCGGGATTGTGAAAATATTGATGGTCTATTTCAAATTTGAAAAAGGCAAAAAGGTGATTACTGCATTGTCTATAGGATGCAGTGTTATCGATGTTTTGTTTTTGGCAATGATGAAAGAACCATATGCAATAATAGTTGCTTTTCTGCTATTACTGATCAAAAGTGGTCTCCTTTATAAACAAGCCAAGGCAGGCTGATCAGGTATTGTCCCCTACAACTTCAAGTTTGTCGAATTAAAAAATAGGAATAGTTATAATAGAAAGCTGTAAAAATTCACGTTGAATTTTACAGCTTTTTGTGTATAATATAAGTAGCAGAAACAATATAAAATCAAGGAAGGAGCTGAAAGAATATGGCAAGTATTTTACCAGTATCTGATTTGAGAAATTATAACGAAGTCCTGAAGAACTGCCATAAAGGCGAGCCTGTATATCTTACCAAGAATGGTAGAGGACGTTTTGTGGTTATGGATTTTGAAGATTATGAACGTGATCGTGCGGAAAAGAAGCTTTTAATGAAGCTGCAGGAAGCCGAAGAAGCAGTGAAAGACGGCGAGGGATGGCTGGAGTTAGATGAACTGAAGGCACTTGTGGGGGAATAAGATGTTAAAATTACGGATTAACCCGATTGTTGCAAAGGACCTGAAGAATATCCGGGATTACATCGCTGAAGATAGTGAAGAATATGCCGCAAAGACTATAAAGGAAATTTATGGTAAATTTGAGAATCTCCAGATGTTTCCGGGAATGGGTTCAGACCTTTCAAAGCGAGTCAGCTTTCGGACAGACTATAAATATGCGATATGGGAAGATTATGTGATTATCTACAAGGTAAGCAACGAGTATGTAGAAATTTATCGTGTCATCAATCGGTATCAGGATATTACAAGAATTTTTGATTGATAACAGAAATATGATAACAAATTGATAACACCGTTCAGTACAGTCCGTGGACTAAGGATAGTGGAACACATATAAAACCAGATAGAACCATAACGCCTATACAAAATTGTATAGTGACAAAAACTCATTTGCGAGTTTGAATAGTAGGCGGTGGGCCAGAAAGCCTTATTTTACGGGGCTTCCGGGCTTCGGCCTTTGAAAATTGCATTTTTATTGCATTTTTCTAATTCACCTGCTTATGATACTCAGCTGTGAACTGATTGCTTGTGTAATCAGCCACACTTTCTGTTGCAGGTGTATAGGTAAGTTTTCCTGTCAGCTTCTTTGCTACTTCAAAGTTGCTGTTTGGATATAAATGCCCATAGGTTCCCAAAGTCGTTTGGATTTTTTCGTGTCCTAAACGGTCTTTGATAATTAATGGGTTTTCTCCCATGCTGATTAACAGGGAAGCGTGGGAATGCCGTAAGGCATGAATTTTAATACGGTGGACACCAGCAAGATTTGCCAGCTTTTCGAGGGCTCTTGGCAGAGTTGTCTTGCTGGTGGGCGTTCCGTTATAGCTTAATATAAAATTACATTTCGGTAGAACTTTCTGTTGAACTTCTTTCCATTCTTTCAGCTCTTTAAGCGTATCATCATCTATAACGATATCCCGTATACTAGCCTGCGTTTTTGTCTCTACAAATTTGTAGTCGGTCATGGTTTTGTAGTAAAGATTTTTGTTGATGCTGAGAATACCTGTTTCAAAATCAATATCTGACCATTGCAGAGCCGCAGCTTCTCCGATTCGCATTCCAGTCATAAATAACAACCAGTAAGAAATGAACAAGTAGTGTTCATAGTAATCTCCCTTATACAGTAGAGAAATGACTTTCTGGAATTCTTCCAGTGTCCAGAAATCAATTTTCGGTTTTCTGCTTTTGACATTTCCGATCATTCTGGCCGGATTTTTCTTTGCAAGTCCCAGAACGATAGCTCTGTCAAATGCGACTGCAAGCATTCCCTGTATAATCCTCACATAATTTGGGCTGTAGTTTTTTGCCAGTTTTAATTGCCAGTTTTGCACATGAATTGGCTCAATTTTGTCAGTATTCATCTTATAGAAATAGGCAAAGTGTTTTTCAATGGTAGCATACCTGTTCTTGTATGTACTTTCTTTTACCTGGGTTTTATACCAGGGAAGATAAATCTCCTGAATAAATTTTTTGAAAGTCACTTCCTCTTTCTTTTCCGTAAGTTCATCTGGTGTAGACAGAATAAGCTTTGAATATTCTGCCCGAGCCTCTTTCTTTGTTGCAAATCCACTGCGATACTTTTGTATTTGTTTCCCGGTTACAGGGTGTTTCCCTAAGTTCGCCCTGAAATAATAGGTTCCGTTAGTTGCTTTCTTGATTGGATCTTTTGCCATGGTTACACTCCTTCTCTAATGCAAGAAGTACACTTAGTTTTCAGTATCTGGCAAAGTGATTCCCAATAATTCCTCAACCGCTTCCTTTGGTACCCTGTCCAGTTTCTTTGATTGATAATAAGTATGGCCTTTGGCAATCATCAGCTTTTTCGCTTCCCGGATAATGTCTGCTGAAAAAGAAGGACCATAACCTAACTTTATCAAATCACTTTTTGTTACTGTAATCATTCTACTCCTTTCTATGGACAGGATAAAACTTCAATACCTGTCCATTATTGTACCAAGTCGCTAGCGCGACGGCTAGCCCTAAGTACGTGAAACCACTACTTTTTTCAAAAAAAAATAGCAGTTTTTGTGTATATGTTGTATTGTTAAGTTACCAC
>NZ_JBQHUC010000072.1:0-3841 GCF_052065395.1 Bariatricus sp. HCP28S3_F11
CTTGTGTTTTTAGATTTTACTAACTGCCCGGTCAGTAATAATCTAAATTTACTTGAGGTATTCTTTTTGGTCAATTCCCTTTACTCTTTAAAGTATACAGGAAGCTCCATACTTCAAAATTAATTAACCAACTCTATCACGATTAGTGCAGTCAATAATTTTTTATCTGCTTCACCATACAATAGCCAATCCCTATATGTGTCTGGATACATTTATTAGAGCTATCTTTCTTTTCTATTTTCTTTCTTACAGTTGCCACATGAACCCTGAGTGAAGCAATGTCTCCTTCCAAAGAACTTCCCCATATTTCCTTCGCGATGTGGGTATGAGTCAGCACTCTTCCAAGGTTTTTCGCCAACAGGCATAAGATTTTATATTCAATTGGAGTTGCATGAATTTCTTCCTCTTTCACATATACTGTCTGCATTTGATAATCAATGGTCAAACTGCCATTATGAAAGACAGGATCTCCCCCCTGCTGATTATTTTGTATGTACTGAATTCTCCTATAGTTTCTTCTGATTCTTGCAAGAAGTTCCGCTGTTGAAAATGGCTTGGTAATATAATCATCAGCACCGGCATCCAAGGCATCAATCTTATCTTTATCTTCACTTCTGGCACTTATCACAGTAATTGAAACAGTTGACCAGGTACGTATTTTTCTTATTACATCAACCCCATCTATGTCAGGAAGTCCCAGATCCAACAGGATCAGTTCCGGTGCCTGTGTTGCAGCTTCCATAATCGCCTGATTCCCATTTTTTGCCACATGATATTTATAGTTTTCTGTCTCAAGGGCGGTTGTGATAAGACTGCGAATGGCAGCATCATCTTCTACCACTAATATATTTGAATTATTCTTGAATCTCTACCTCCTCAGCAGGCACCGTAAAATCAAAAATGGCACCTTTCGGTTCATTATCATAAACCATTATTTTCCCACCATGTGCATTGATAATTGATTTACAAAGAGCAAGCCCAAGACCCAGACTCCGTTTCGAATCCGTTATTTCATTATTTGCCGTATAAAACATTTCAAAAATATGCGGTTTATCTTCATCCGGAATTCCCTTTCCATTATCTGCGATCTGCACATGTACAAAACTTTTTTCTTTCTTTGTAGATATCACAACCTCTCCGCCTGGAGGCGTATACTTCACCGCATTATCTGCAAAAGGTCTGGATAAAGATGAAAAAGATAAAGAAGGGAAATATATCCGCCGCGAGCGTTATGCCGGAAATGCAAGCAGGAGCTTTTATGTGGGAAATAACGTTCAGAGAGAAGACATCCATCCGAAATTTGAAAATGGTATTCTTTCCTTTACTGTTCCAAAAGAGAAGACGGCAGTAGAAAACAGCTCCCATTATATTGCCATTGAAGGTTAATCTCAAACGGGCAGGGAATAAAACCCCTGCCTGTTTATGGTCTTCCTATTATCTTAGGAGTTGCCATGATGTTTTCCGGCATTATAGATATCGTGATATTTGCATCCGGTCATGATTATATGGCAGGATCTGGCTGGTTTCTTGCTGACGGCATTCTGACCGTACTGATGTCTTTATTCATTTTGGGAAATGGATGGTTTACAGCAATGACAATCTCCTTTATTTTAGGAATGTGGCTGATTTTTTCAGGTATCACCAAACTGGTTCATTCCTTTGACCTTCAAAAACTGGGAGTAAAGGGCTGGTTTACTGTACTTGGAATCCTGCTGACTGTGATTGGTTTTCTGTCATTCACACATCCATTTGCAAGTATTGCAGCTATGGCTTGGGTAATCGGATTTTTCCTGCTCCTTCAGGGTATTGTATCCGTTATGCGTGGATACTTTTCCAACCGTTTCTGATTGTAAAAATATAACAAAACCTAATATTGCCAAAGAGGAAAAAGGCACCTCTTCATATAGATTCGGCTGCATACAAAATTGTGTGCAGCCTTTTTAATGAATACCTAATTCTGAAAATAATCTTTTACTCTCTACGGATAATCTTATCCTACAACAATTTTTTCTTTTTAAAATAAATGAGTTCCAGAATAATTGTTATTACTGCAATTGCAATCACTGCAACATATCCGTATTTCCACTGTAGCTCTGGCATATTCACAAAATTCATACCATACCATCCAGTCAAAAGTGTAAGTGGCAGGAATAAGGTTGTCACAACTGTCAATATACACATAATTTTATTCTGTTGTGCATCCTGCTGAGATTGATACAATTCACGTAACTGCAGTATATTTTCTCTAAGCAAATGCACATGGTTATGCAATCGTTCTGTCCTGAGTGCATAACGATTCCACGATTCTGTATTACGGATAATAGGCAGTCCATCTTGAGACTGTAATAGATCACCAATCATAGCCAGCTGTTCATAATATGCATCCAGCTCAGAGAGTTTCTGTCGATACTTTGTAAGAACCGAAAAGAAATTATCCGCAACACCTTTTATAAGCTGATCTTCCATCTTTTCAATTTCTTTTTCCAAATGTAACAAATATAGAAGATCATTTTCAATCATCAATTCCATCATCTTAAGAAGAAACTGATCCGGTGATTTCAGCTCCTGAAACTGTTCTTCCTTTTTCTCTAACCAGTGTTTCAGTTCCCCACTCTCCTCAATTAAAAAAAGTTCTTTATCTGTCATGTAAAATCCACAGACAACATGCGGTGTACGTATTTCATTTTTTTCCGGTACTCGCAAGGTTCCCAGAATACAATCCCGAAACACTTCTGCTTTACAGTATCGGATTGATCTGATACTGTGTAATAATTCGTTATCATGCGGAAAATCTTTCTTCAACTCACGAAATTCATCTTCCCGTAAAATCGTAAGGAAATGTATATTCACCATAGAATCTCTCATTCTCCTTCCTTCCTAATATTCTTCTCTAGTAAATCAGAATACTCTTTATTTTTATGAAATGCAAATACGAAATGGCAGGAACTATCACATAATCCTCATTCCACTAAAATGCCTTATTCTTTATATTGCTGTTATCACAAGCACAATAACCAAATCCGACAAATACATCAGATAACAAATCTGCAAAACTCTGTGTATTAAAAATTACAGAGCAGAAACCTTATCTTTACATCGATAAAAATTACTGCTCTATCTTCATTATCATGCTAAGCTAATCAAAAGCTACTCCATTTCCTGATAATTTCTAATACACTTCAATACTTCAATTCTCAACTCCTGGTACAGATCCTCATCAAATCTTCCATTAATCAAAGAGTTCTTTATCAGCAACGGTCGGAACATCTCTACTATCTGTTCAGTAGCTACATGGTCTCCCATCTTCGCCCGGAACAACACTTCTTCAAAATTCATCACTTGACACCTCCCATCCATTTTCTGATCTTACGGATTGCATAATAATAAATTCCTTTCACCTTGTAAGGTGGCAAATCATTGATCCGGCTTATATCATCAAACGTCCGTTCTTCAAACACATGCTGATAGATCAGTTTTCTCTCATCCTCGCGCAATAAGAGTAATGCCTCGACAAGTTTTTGATCCCTTATCTCGTCCCATTCTGGATAGCACCCATCTAGCTCTCTCATTAACAGTTTGATAATTGCATACACCTCTCAGAAGATTGATATAGGTGCTGCAGATAGTGCCTGCGTTTATTGCGTGCCTGCAGCTTTAAGATTACATAGTAACGCCTTCTACGTGGCCGGGAAGGGCATAGGAACTGGCTTCTGGGAGATTTACACCATTTTGCATATGGCGCGTCCCAACGGCCGGTTTTGCGGAGCAAAACGGCCGAAATGCGAAGCTGAACAGCCGTTAGGCTTTGATTGATACAGAAATCTCTAGGATAATATATTCA
>NZ_JBQHUC010000073.1:0-3184 GCF_052065395.1 Bariatricus sp. HCP28S3_F11
GAAACCGACATTCCGGAGGAGGGAAACTCTTTGATTGGCTTGTTTACCACTTATCAGGTAGTGCGGTATTGTCAAGCCCAGAGCCGCTTTGCGGTGCTGTAGCAGGCTTTATAATGCCGCAATATCTGATAGGATTTCACCAGTCAATCATTGATTCTGTGGTTTCCTTCTGACCGGACAGCACGGACACAAACGCCGGAATATTCAGGCAGCACTGCAATGGTCAGATATTGATTTCGAGACAGGCATTCTCAGCATCAACAAGAATCTTTACTACAAAACCATGACAGAATATAAGTTTGTGGAACCAAAAACACAGGCAGGTATCCGGGATATCGTTATAGATGATGATACGATTAAAGAACTAAAAGAATGGAAAGAAGTTCAACAGAAAGTTCTTACAAACTGCGATTTCGTAATGAGTTACAGCGGTATTCCCACCAGCAAGCATACATTGCCAAGAGCCCTGGAAAAGCTGGCCGAACTTGCTGGCGTTCACCGCATCAAAATCCATGCCTTGCGGCATTCCCATGCTTCCCTGTTAATCAGCATGGGAGAAAACCCATTAATCATCAAAGACCGTTTAGGACACGAAAAAATCCAAACGACTTTGGGAACCTATGGGCATTTATATCCAAACAGCAACTTTGAAGTAGCAAAGAAGCTGACAGGAAAACTTACCTATACACCTGCAACAAAAAGTGTGGCTGATTACACAAGCAATCAGTTCACAGCTGAGTATCATAAGCAGGTGAATTAAAAAATGCAATGAAAATGCAATTTTCAAAGGTCGAAGCCCGGAAGCCCCGTAAAATAAGGCTTTCTGGCCCACCGCCTACTATTCAAACTCGGCTCTGTCGCGCCAAAACTTAACGGAATTAATTAAGGTTTCGCTTGCAATATGCCTTATTTTTATTTCTATTACATAATTTCCACTGGCTTTCTGATGAACTGTTGCCAGAATGTTGCCATATATATTATATCAAAAATATAAAATATGGTGAATATTTTTATTAAGTAAGTCATAATAATACTTTAATCAACCCAATAGTTAATAATTGTACCTTTCAAACCACACTTATATTTTACAGCTTTTAATCCTTTAAACACTTTGTTATTGTAAGTAATTTCCATCATATGGTCTATCCATCATCTTGTCAACCATATCACACACAACATCTGGATCCAACTCAACATTATCAATTACCTGTAAATAATATTCAATATTAGCTTTTGTAATACTATTAGCTCTTTTACTCAGCCCCATACATGCAATAAAAATTCCTTCATTAGAACAGTCGTATATATCTTTCTCATTTTTCTTACTATATTGCATATCAAAGGCATTTAAAAACTTACTAAACGTGGCATCTCCTAAAAAAGTGTTTACTTTATGAAAATAAATATATATAAGGTATTTCTTAAAATACTGTCTTTGTGCTACTTGATCTTCCTTCAGCATTCTCTCTATACCTTTAAAAAACATTCTAGAATATAATATTTCAAATATTTTTCTTCTATATTTATAATTATATCCTCTTTTAATGCCTAAAGAACGAATTAATTGCATTGGAATCGTTGAATATCCTCTCGATTCATCAAAAATGTTTCTTATGAAGCGATTCCCTGCTGAAAAAACGCATGCAATTTTTTTACTTCCTCTCTGATTTCTAATCTTATCTTTTAATATCTCCAGGATATACTTAGGTGAAAGAAATGAGTATGATTTTCGTTCATAATATGCCTTGTCTTCTATTGAAATCAGTATCGAACATGCCTCATCCAATTTTTCATTAAATTTGATTTTATTTATCGGAAAATAAGTAAATATTTTATACATTTCTCCAAATGTATGTAAAACATATTTTTGTTGCAATGTAGATGTTAATGTCCATACCATAAATAGAAATGACAGTATTTTTAAAATCATCTCTTGCTTATTTATGATGTCAGGTATCTTAATTCTCAGCATAAAAAGAGCACAACACATTCCCCCGAAAGCATACTGCGAAAATGATATATAAATAAAATCTATTATCTTATATATTGGATTAACTAAAATTTTAAATTTTGTTTCATCCGAGGTGAAAATTTCAAAAAAGCAAAATAATGATAATCCTAGTAACGCTATCGCTAATTTTACTCCTATTATATCTAATACTGTTAAAGCATAAACACTAATATAAATAATTGCCATTCTCTGATATTCTTTTAAATCAGAGTAATTATAAATAGCAATCATTGCAAAGAAAAAAACAAAAATAATATTTTCGTTAAATAATGATTCCATTTTATCGTTAGTAGAATTCCTTCCCAAAAAATATCTATTTATGATCAATATTGCCAAAAACAGCTAATATGTTATTCTAGCATAATTGTCCCCTATTTTTCTTAAAACAAAAACTATTCATTATTATATATTATAGCGGAGAAATATAGACTTTAACATCTAAATTATCATTACTAAGGTTTTCCAAATCATGAATTAATCCATACGGATTTTTCAACAAGCTTTCCTTGTCATATATAAAGCAAATTAATTTCTTACATTTTTCATTATAACGAGCAACATCAATAATAAGTTCCTCTCCTACCTCTTTATCTTTTAGTCTCGTTCTCGTCATTTTTGTCTCTATATACATATCATATTTAGGCAAATAAAAATCTGTACGGGAATTTCCCCCTGCATAACTCGGGACATAATCTTCAGGTCTTATATCATCCACAAAAATGCGTAATATTCCTTCCAACAAGTCTTGAACATCATATTCATCTTTTATTTCTATCGTTTCTCTACCCCCATGTCTATTTAATATCGACCGAGTACATCTATGAAAATTTGTAAATATTTTATCAAAAACATCTTCAATACTCTCTGTTGAATTGATAACCGGAAGTTCTTTTATTGCATTTAAAATGCTTATCAATATATCAAAATTTTTATCATCATTTCCATTTGCTCTCTCAGCTACTTTGGTGAAATATTCAGTTTGGGGGTCATTTGGGTACAAATGTTGTAAATATCTTGTACAAATCATAAGCCATTTCTGGTAGTCTTCTCCAGATATGTATTTTCCTTCCTATTCTGTCAAGCCTAAATCTATTGATTTTACTGGCTTTGACGATTTTTATTTACCTCAAAAACAGAGCCGGGAGTGATGGATATCATCGTATCATGTACCGA
>NZ_JBQHUC010000074.1:0-2963 GCF_052065395.1 Bariatricus sp. HCP28S3_F11
CCGTTGCCCATTCCATGCTCATAGCAATATATCACATTCTCAAGGATGGTGTCGTTTTCAAGGATCTGGGAGCTGATTATTACAATCAGTTCAATAAGGAACGTAAAATAGCTGCATACCTCAAGAAGTTAAAAGCGCTTGGCTGGGAGGCTCCAGTAGTTGCCGCATAAGCCTGTCGGTTAAGTTCAAAATCAACCTTTTTGCACTAGATAGGGGTAGTTTGCGCTTTTTTGGCTATTCTGAAGGTTTTGTTTCATAGTAAAGAAATCAAAATCTGGGGACACAAACTTCCGTTTACCCCGGGAGCAATACCAAAAGGAAAACCGAGACTGGCAAAAGCAATTGGAAATATTGTGGCAAATACGCTTCTCACAGAGGAAGATCTGAAAAAGAAAATCTTGTCTGACGAAACCGAAAATGCAGTTGTGGAAAAAATAATGGATGGATTGTCGACAAATCTTCATACTTCTATTAACAGGATTTGCCCCGAAGAAGAATACACAAATGTGAAGGAAAAAGTCACAAACTTATTGACGGATCAGATTCTGGAATCAGTACAGAACATGAATCTGGAACATATAATTGTTGAAGAGGCAGGAAAAGCAGTAAAATCAAAGACAAAAGGGACTATGTTGGAAATGTTCCTGAACGATGAGATGCTAAATTCTCTGATCCAGCCGGTAGGAGGCGGAATCGTCAATTATATCCAGGTAAGCGGGGCGGATTACATTAAAGGTGAGATCAGCAGAAAACTGGCCGCACTGGAAGAAAAAAGCATTTTGGAATTGTGCGATAATCTGAATGTTTCACAGGATTCCGTGCGCGGGATGGTGTCGTCACTGTACCAGACGGCGATAGAATCGGCAGCAGGAAATCTGGTCAGCAATTTGAATATTGCCGGAATTATTGAAGAGAAAGTCAGTGAAATGAGTATTGACGATTTGGAGAAGATGGTGCTTTCTGTTATGAAGAAAGAACTGGATACGATCGTAAATCTTGGGGCGCTGGTAGGTGCGATTCTGGGGATGTTGAATATATTGATTTAGTGAAATGGATGGGAAGAAGTACTTTGAAGTAGAGTACTTCTTCTTTTGTGCATTTTGGGGTACCCGTCCCTCTAAAGGATTATAATATTTTTGCAATTACCTATTGACTTTGACGCAGCGTCAAGCAGTATCCTTTATATATACCGGAGGTGAAAAGCGTGGAATACAGTATCAGAGAGTTGTCGCAGATGGCGGGAGTCAGTGCACGGACTTTACGTTATTATGACGAAATCGGGCTTCTGAAACCCCTTTATGTAACTGAGGCGGGATACCGTTATTATGGGGAAAAGGAAGTCGATATCCTGCAACAGATTCTATTTTACAGAGAAAGGAAATTTGACCTGAAGAGTATTAAAAAGATGCTCTGCGAGGATGATTTTGATCGGATGCGGGCACTGGAAGAACACCTCGCAGAACTGGAAAAACAGCGTGACCGTCTGGAAATGCTGATCGGTACAGTGAAACAGACAATATCGGCAATGAAAGGAGAATGGGTGATGAGTGATCCGGAAAAATTCCAGGCATTTAAAGAAAAAATGGTTCGGGAAAATGAAGAACAATATGGCAGGGAAGTGCGTGAAAAATATGGAGATGAGGAAGTGGATGCCTCCAACAGAAATATGTTGAATATGACGGAAAATGAATGGGAGCATTTTCAGAAACTGGAAAGAGAAATCAGAGAAAGTCTTCAGGATTGTGTGAGGAAAGGTGTCAGAGCGGACAGCGAGGAAGCGAAGCACATTGTGGAACTGCATAAAGGATGGCTTACGTCAACGTGGAAGAGTTATTCGGCTGAAGCGCACAAAGGTGTAGCTGGCATGTATGTGGCGGACGAGAGATTCCGGCAGTATTATGATAAAGAGCAGACAGGATGCGCAGAATTCCTGAAAACGGCAATAGAATTTTGGGCGGATCGAATGTAAAAGATAAGGTGGCTGGATATTCAGCCACCTTATTTTTTTATTACTTGCAAATATACTTCATCAGTGGTAGGCTATCTTTCTTCAAATCATTATAACAGTATGAATCTCTGTAATAAAAGAATGTCAAAAGTATATCTATTTCAATTATTTTTTCGCGATATTACCAACATATAGCTTATTGAAAAGAAGATGGGAATGAATAGGATTCGGTTTCTTTTCCTGGATTGTCATGTTACAATATAGACAATATCAGATATCTAATATAAAAAGATACGACGGTTTCCCATTTTCGTTTTGAGTGTGATTACGGGAAAAACAGATTATTCTATCTTGGAAAAATGTTATTCAATTTGGATTTGCTCGGAAGATATACCAGGAAAGCTCCAGAATACAATGACGCAATATTCTATAAAAAAGAAAGATATTTTTCAAGAAACAGATGAACCTGAGGCAGATTATGATCTAATGACAGTGATTATTATTCGCAGGGGAAAAGGAACTGAAAAAGAAAGTATTTTTGATTATTTAAATGGCGTATTTTCATGTGACATTGATAAAATAGAAAAATATTCACATGTAGAGTGGGCGGAAACATTTCGAGAGGAGATTAAAACGATGACGGGATTTGGAGATGCTTTGATTGAAAAAGGAAGAGAAGAAGGTATAAAAGAAGGTATAAACAATCTGATCCGGAATATGTACAATAAGAATTGTTCCGTTGATCAGATTGCTGATTTGACTGGAATTTCTCAGGATTATATAAAACAAGCATTGAAAAATAAAGAAGAGGAGGCTGACAAATCGTAGAAGGAACTAATAGATTCGTATGATCAATTACATTTATCACAAATCTCAACCTTTGTCATATGTTAAAAGAAAAAGGATTTTTGGGGGGAGAGACAGGGGGGAGTGTAACGGGGGGGCGGGCAAATTATAAACAAAAATTTTAATTTAAATTTCCCCCCGCAAAAGCCCCAGCCGAACTTTAAATAAT
>NZ_JBQHUC010000075.1:0-2888 GCF_052065395.1 Bariatricus sp. HCP28S3_F11
TTGGTTATGCTAGAAAGAGCGCAGGGTGGATGCCTTGGCACTAAGAGCCGATGAAAGACGTGATAAGCTGCGAAAAGCTTCGGGGAGGAGCAAATATCCAACGATCCGGAGATATCTGAATGGGGAAACCCACTGGAGCAGACCTCCAGTATCCATACGCCAATCCATAACGTATGGAGGGGAACCCGGTGAACTGAAACATCTAAGTAGCCGGAGGAAGAGAAAACAACCGTGATTTCCAAAGTAGCGGCGAGCGAAATGGAAAGAGCCCAAACCGGAATGCGTGCATTCCGGGGTTCGGACTGCAGAAATGATCTGACAAGTTTAGCAGAATGGTTTTGGGAAAGCCAGCCAGAGAGGGTGAAAGCCCCGTAAGCGAAAGACGAGTCAGCATGGCAGGATCCAGAGTACCACGAGACACGAGAAACCTTGTGGGAACGAGCGGGGACCACCCCGTAAGGCTAAATACTCCTTAGTGACCGATAGCGCATAGTACTGTGAAGGAAAGGTGAAAAGGACCCCGGGAGGGGAGTGAAAGAGAACCTGAAACCCTGTGTTTACAAGCTGTGGAAGAACTTTATATGTTCAACCGCGTACTTTTTGTAGAACGGTCCGGCGAGTTACGCCATCTGGCAAGGTTAAGGACTGAAGGTCCGGAGCCGAAGTGAAAACAAGTCTTAATAGGGCGGGAAGTCAGATGGAGTAGACCCGAAACCGGGTGATCTATCCATGTCCAGGCTGAAGTTGCCGTAAAAGGCAATGGAGGGCCGAACCCACATCCGTTGAAAAGGGTGGGGATGAGGTGTGGATAGGGGAGAAATTCCAATCGAACCCGGAGATAGCTGGTTCTCCTCGAAATAGCTTTAGGGCTAGCCTCGTGAGAGTCTGCTGGAGGTAGAGCACTGAATTTGTGCGGGGGCGTCAAAGCTTACCAAGCGATATCAAACTCCGAATGCCAGCCAGATGATTCACGGGAGTCAGACTGCACGAGATAAGTTGGGCAGTCAAAAGGGAAAGAGCCCAGACCTGCAGCTAAGGTCCCAAAATGTGTGTTAAGTGGAAAAGGATGTGGGATTTCAAAGACAACCAGGATGTTGGCTTAGAAGCAGCCATACATTAAAAGAGTGCGTAATAGCTCACTGGTCGAGAGGTCCTGCGCCGAAAATGTCCGGGGCTGAAACACACTACCGAAGCTCAGGAATCTACAAAGTAGATTGGTAGAGGAGCATTGAATACGCGAAGAAGCAGTACCGGAAGGAGCTGTGGAGTGTATTGAAGAGAGAATGCCGGAATGAGTAGCGAGAGGAAGGTGAGAATCCTTCCGGCCGAATACCCAAGGTTTCCAGAGTAAAGCTGATCTGCTCTGGGTAAGTCGGGACCTAAGGCGAGGTCGAAAGACGTAGCCGATGGACAACAGGTTGAGATTCCTGTACTGCAGTATAACAGAACTGTGGGGACGCAGAAGGAGAGCACGACCGGGAATGGGATCCCGGAGCAAGCGAGGTAGGAGATGAGTTGGCAAATCCGCTCATCAATCCGAAGACGTGATGCGGACTGAACTAAAGTAAGGAAGAGTGTGAGCCAGCTGCCAAGAAAAGCCGCTATTGTTTGTACTGTACCCGTACCGTAAACCGACACAGGTAGGTGAGGAGAGAATCCTAAGGCCGACGGGAGAAGCATTGTTAAGGAACTCGGCAAAATGACTCCGTAACTTCGGGAGAAGGAGTGCCAGTGAGAGCTGGCCGCAGAGAATTGGCCCAAGCAACTGTTTAGCAAAAACACAGGTCTATGCAAAACCGAAAGGTGAGGTATATGGGCTGACGCCTGCCCGGTGCTGGAAGGTTAAGGGGAGAGGTTAGCGGAAACGCGAAGCTTTGAACTTAAGCCCCAGTAAACGGCGGCCGTAACTATAACGGTCCTAAGGTAGCGAAATTCCTTGTCGGGTAAGTTCCGACCCGCACGAAAGGCGTAATGATTTGGGCACTGTCTCGACAATGCACCCGGTGAAATTGAAGTACCAGTGAAGATGCTGGTTACCCGCGCCAGGACGGAAAGACCCCATGGAGCTTTACTCCAGCTTGATACTGGGATTCGGTATTGTATGTACAGGATAGGTGGGAGGCTAAGAAGTGGTTACGCCAGTAGCCACGGAGCCGCTGTTGGGATACCACCCTTGCAGTACTGGATTTCTAACCAGCAGCCGTGACCCGGCTGGGGGACAATGTCAGGCGGGGAGTTTGACTGGGGCGGTCGCCTCCGAAAGGGTATCGGAGGCGCTCAAAGGTTCCCTCAGAATGGTTGGAAACCATTCGAAGAGTGCAAAGGCAGAAGGGAGCTTGACTGCGACACCGACGGGTGGAGCAGGTACGAAAGTAGGACTTAGTGATCCGGTGGTATAAAGTGGGATTGCCATCGCTCAACGGATAAAAGCTACCCTGGGGATAACAGGCTTATCACTCCCAAGAGTTCACATCGACGGAGTGGTTTGGCACCTCGATGTCGGCTCATCGCATCCTGGGGCTGAAGTCGGTCCCAAGGGTTGGGCTGTTCGCCCATTAAAGCGGTACGCGAGCTGGGTTCAGAACGTCGTGAGACAGTTCGGTCCCTATCCGGCGTGGGCGTAGGATATTTGAGAGGAGCTGGCCTTAGTACGAGAGGACCGGGCTGGACCGACCGCTGGTGTATCTGTTGTCTTGCCAAAGGCATGGCAGAGTAGCCAAGTCGGGAAGGGATAAACGCTGAAGGCATCTAAGCGTGAAGCCCCCCTTAAGATGAGATATCCCTACGAAAGTAGTAAGACCCCTTGAAGACGACGAGGTAGATAGGGCAGAGGTGGAAGTGCAGTAATGCATGGAGCTGACTGTTACTAATCGGTCGAGGGCATAACC
>NZ_JBQHUC010000076.1:0-2777 GCF_052065395.1 Bariatricus sp. HCP28S3_F11
ACATTATACATGAAAAAGGGGGGTCATTGCTTTTTTATTCGTAAAAAGTGATGAAATCCTTGAAAATATAAGGTTTTAAAGAAAAATAGGACTGTAAAACTTTACAGTACCGCATAGAAATAGGAGAATAGAAAATGAATCAAGATAATAAGATTGTGGCTTTATATCCTCTTACTAAGTTTTATCTTGCTATTGTGATCGTTATTGCATCCATTATGATGCCGGGAATTATAAGCAAATTGGTTTGCTTTCTGGTGATAAATTTATTGGCGGCAGCAAGTGGCGTTTGGAATATTTTTATACGTAGAGTAAAAAACTCTGTGGGAGTACTTTTCATCATTCTGGTAATTATCCAAACTCTTTTTTATCCTACAGGTAAAGTTATGTTCTCTTTTTGGATTTTTGATGCTAAATGGGAAGGGCTGATGTTTGCATTAAAATTAGGTTTGACTTTAATGTGTGTAGGAGGAAGTTTGATTTGGTTTTTTGCTGTTACATTGGAAAAAGACTTTGTTCTTTCACTGGAAAAACAGGGTATGAGTCCTAAAGCTTCTTATGTAGTACTGTCCACGTTACAGATGGTTCCGGTTTTAAAGAAAAAATCGGAGACAATTATGAATGCGCAGAAGGCAAGAGGTGTAGAAACGGAAGGCAACCTGCTGGTCAGAGCCAAGGTATTTGTGCCTACGATCATACCGTTGGTTTTGAGTTCTATTACAGGAACGGAAGAAAGAGCACTGACATTGGAGGCGAGAGGATTCTCATCTGGAATACGTCCTACTCATTTAGAGGATATAGAAAGAAAACCTGCAGATAAAACAGCAAATATACTTATTACGATAGTGTTGATTCTTGCAATAATCGGGAGGATTGCTTTATGGGTTATATAGAACTAAAAAATGTAACATACACGTATCCATTGGCACATGAGCCCAGTATCCATCAGTTTAGTACAGTGATTGAAAAAGGTAAATTTTATGCGGTACTTGGTGCAAATGGGAGTGGAAAGACTACACTTTGCAATATCCTGAGAGGATTTATTCCTAATTTTTATCAAGGTGAAATGGAAGGAGAAGTTCTGTTTGATGGTAAAAATCTGCAGGAATATAGCATGGGAGAGTTGGCGTCTAAGATTGGCTATGTATTTCAGAATCCATTTAATCAGATTACAGGGGCCAGAGATACAGTTTATGGTGAGATCGCTTATGGGCTGGAGAATTTTGGAGTTCCTGTTCCTGAAATCCGAGAACGAGTCGATCAGATTATGGAATTGACAAACATTACTTACCTGAAAGACAAAAATCCTTTTGAGCTCTCTGGAGGTCAGCAGCAAAGAGTTGCATTTGCATCTGTTTTAGTATTGGAACCGGAGGTTTTTGTTATTGATGAACCTACTTCGCAGCTGGATCCGAAAGAGACAGAGCGAGTATTCGATATCATACTTAAGATGAAAAAAATGGGTAAAACCATTATTTTGGTAGAACATAAGATGGAGTTGGTGGCAGATTACAGCGACGAGGTGCTGATCTTGAAACAGGGCAGGCTAATCCGTTCAGGTGATAAGCATGAAGTTTTGAGTGAAATAGCGCTTCAAAACGAGGGGATTATGCTACCGCAGACTGTACTGCTTGCTGATAAGATGAGAAAATGTGGATTAAATATTCAGGGAAATATTATTACAGAAAAGCAGATGTTAGAACAGCTTGTTAAATTACAAAGATAAGGAGAATCCGTATGGGAATTATAGAGTTTAAAAATGTCAGCTTTCAATATCCAAATGGATTTTCAGCTGTTGAAAATGTGGATTTTGAAATTTGCCAAGGGGAAAAAATTGCAATTGTAGGTCAAAATGGAGCAGGAAAGACAACAACTGTCAAAATGATGAATGGGCTGCTGAAACCTACATCCGGAACAGTTATGATAGATGGAATGGATACAAAGCATTATACGACTGCTCAGCTTTCGCGTGTCACAGGTTACGTGTTTCAAAATCCAGATGAACAGATTTTTCATAATACCGTACGAGCGGAAATTGAATTTGGACCGGGAGTTTTAGGATTTGACTTAGAAAAAATCCGGGAAAAGACTAACTGGGCAGCAGAGTTATGCGGTCTGTCAGAACATATGGATGAAAATCCTTATAATCTCCCGCTATCTATCAGAAAGTTTGTTACAATCGCCTCGGTGCTTGCTATGGATGAGAAAATTCTTGTTTTAGATGAACCTACCGCAGGCCAGGATCTGCGCGGGATACAGTTATTGGAGAAGATTTTGGAAGAATTGCAAAAAAAGGGAACAACAGTAATAACTATTACACATGATATGGAATTTGTAGTGAATAATTTCCCGAAAGTTTTTGTTATGGCCCATAAAAATTTATTAAAAGTAGGTGCATCGGAAGAAATATTCCAGGATGATGAGCTGTTGACAGAGAGTATGCTAAAAAAACCCTATATAAGTAGTTTGTCAGCAGCATTGGGGATAAAAGGGAATATTATATCACAGGAAGAATTCATTAAATGTTTTGTGAAATAAGAGAAAAGGCAATAAGAAAGGGGTTGTCGGGAAATAGATAACCTCAAACAGGGGGCATTGTGACTGATCCAGTCACAATGCCCCTAAAACTTTTTCCTTATACAACCATCTTCCTCTCAGTTCTATGTTAAAATTCTTAAGGAAAGTATCAGATTCAGAGCAGATAATAAAAGAGCAGTTCTGGAAAAAATAGAACTGCTCTGAATGTGATTCTTTCTTATTGTACCAAGTCGCGGACGTTT
>NZ_JBQHUC010000077.1:0-2701 GCF_052065395.1 Bariatricus sp. HCP28S3_F11
GCGCGGAATATATTAACGGACCCCCACAAGCGGAGGAAGTAAGCAACGCCTGAGGGCGCGGGTTTAAAACATCGCAAATTTTTTGGGGCCACTTCATATGCGCCGTTCATCTTGACCGTTGATTGGCCCCGCTAACTTTGCTACTCTGTTCTAAGTAATTCCTCAATTTGTTTTTTCATATATTCTACAAGTGCCATCGCTTCCTTTTCTACTGTCTCCCATTCATCAGACAAATTTCCCAAATAAGCTTCCTTTGCCGTTGTTAGCAGGGGGGAAAATCTCTCCGGCAATTTTAAAATTACCCATTTTGCGGCAACATCTTTTGTCGTGATTTCTTCTGTTACTAAAGTAAACCACATTCGTGATAAGGTTAATAACACATTTCTTTCATCACCCTTAAAGCTGGAAATCAAACCAGGTAAAGAAAACCGAATTGCTTTTTTAATTTCGTGAAATGGGATAGCGGGAATAAGCTCTTTGCTTTCCGCCCCCTTCAAAGTTATGCTATTTTTTCTTGCTTGCCATAATAAAATCATTATATCTGGGTCATTGCAGGCTTGCGGATATTCTCCTGCTTCCATCTCTCCCCTTAGCCATTCACCATACATATACTGACATTTTGGCGGAAATTGCAACGGAACAATATCAGATTGATTGATAATAGTTACCTCTAAAGGTCTTTTTTCAATACAGCCTACGGAGCCAGAAATTTTCAATAATTGCTTTGTTAGATCTGCTCTGATTGAATTACTCAATTCTTGTTTAGTAATTATCAGTATATCTATATCACTATCTGGACGCAGCCCATTCATTGTTGCTGAACCATATAAATATATCCCCAATATTTGACCTTGTAATATGGTTTCTGCTATTGAAATAACTTGATTTACTTGTTGTGGAAATTCATTTATATTCATTGTAACTCCTATATGTATTTATTTTTACTCCTCAACAACTGATAAAACAGCGTCTAAGGCTAATTCTAAGGCTATGGATATACTTGTTTTTCCCCATTCTCTTTCTTGGTATTTATGAGGGTCTGCAAGAGTATCGGCTGAAAAAAGCAGCATAGCCCATGTAACTTTTCTAAATTTTGCACACGCCGCCAATGCGGAACATTCCATTTCTACTACTTGACATCCCTCTTCTTTCCGATACTGAACCATTTCTACTGTTTCTCGATAAAAACCGTCTGTTGTCCATGTTTTAACTTCCCAATATGGTATATTCTTTTGGCTTAAAGCAGATTCAATCGCATTTATACCAGCCTTTGAAATCTCTACTTCTCGGGAGGGAGGAAGATAATGGTAAGATGTTCCCTCATCTCTCAATGCAGAAACAGGTATCAAAAATCTATTTTCCGGGATGTCTTCCAATACGCCGCAGGAGCCGACGGAAATAATCTTTGTTACACCCCCTGCAATTAAATATTCTAAAACTTGGACGGCAGCAGCACTTCCCACAGGAGCCGGACATAGACATATTTTCTCCTGATTATAAAGACATTCATAAATAGGATATCGTCTTGTTGCACTTTCAAATTCATCTATCTGTATTCCATCATGGGTATGTGCATAATTTTCAACCTCGTCTCCTAAAAAAGCAAACACTGCTTTTGCAGGAAAACATTTTTTCCCATTTCCCGGCTGAAAAACAGCTTTTGATGCGGTATCGTACTCTAAAACAGGGTAGTCATGCTTTACTAATGGCATATTATTATCTCGAATAACAGGCTATTATTCTATTCCTTTCATCATCTTTTTTGCCAACTGCTTGAACAGGTCGGCAGTTTCTTCATCCATCGGCGTAAGCTGTCCGATCTGTCCGGCAACCATCGCCGCTACATCGTCAATGGAAAGCGGGTTTTGCTTCTGTTCCGCCAATGCGTCCCGCATGGCTTGGAACATCGCGGCGGTCACAGCTTCTCCCGGCTGTTCCCCGTTGTAAATGTCTTTCTTAATATCCCGCAGGATAGCAAGGAACACATTTTTGATTTTCTCAATCTCCGCCTCATGTTCCCCCATCTTCTGGGCGTTCAAAAGCTGTAAATCCTGCTTTGCTTCCGCCCGGTGTTCCGGGTGTTCTTTCATCAGGTCGGACAGGGAAGCCGTTGCTATCTCGATAAGCTGGTTTCTTGCTGTTATGCCTTTTGCCGCTGTGTCCTGAAAATAAATCCGTATCAAATCTATCAGCTTAGGAAAATTCCTGTGTTCCAACAGGCGGTTGAGGATTTGCACATCAACAGCACCCGTCACAAGCCCCCTCACGGCTCCCTCGGACAAGCCTAATTCAGAAATATCGTAGCTTTTACGAACGCTCACGGTAGACAAGCCCAGTATGTAGTCTGTCGATACCTTAAATTCCTTTGCCACACCTATGAGAATATCACTGCTGACCGTTCTTGTTTCGCCGCTGACAATGCGGCTCAACTGGGAAGCGGAAACGCCTATCTTCTCCGCAAGTTCCTTTTGTGTGATGTGGTTCCCGTTGCATAAATCGGAAATCCGCTGTCCGGGCGTTCCGGGTAAAGCCATAGATACGCACCTCCTCCGCATACTTCCATTATACAGAATGATTGCAAAAATGCAAGTTCCAAAGTGTAAACTTCATCAAAATGCAATTCTCGCAATATTCCGGGAATTGCATTTTTTTCGTGTAGACTTAGGGTAGTTCATCGATGGACGGCACCTTGAAAACAGAA
>NZ_JBQHUC010000078.1:0-2577 GCF_052065395.1 Bariatricus sp. HCP28S3_F11
ATTGTACCAAGTCGCTAGCGCGACGGCTAGCCCTAAGTACGTGAAACCACTACTTTTTTCAAAAAAAAATAGCAGTTTTTGTGTATATGTTGTATTGTTAAGTTACCACACAAAACAACTACATATTCACAAGAACTGCTATGCTTAGTTTATCATGGATTTTTAAACTCAACAACTACATATCTGAAAAATTTTATCGTCCACCGCCCAGTAACCAAATAAATGTCTGGTTCTTGCTGTTATTTTATTTTTTACTTAGGAGGTTCCATTATGGACGATCATTTAAATTCTTTTCGGGAGATGCTCTCCCTTCGCGGTCTTACCGACCATACCATTGTTTCTTATTCTACATATATCTCTGCATACCTTCAGTATCTTTCCGATGTCATTCATACTTCTCCGGAAGATGTATCCTGGCAGGAAATGAGAAATTTCATCTTCTGGATCCAGAAAGAACGCTCTCTTTCTGACCGGACGATAAATTGCTGTATCTCCCAGCTGCGTTTCTTCACCATATTTGTTCTTCACAAACAATGGGATCCCTATCAGATTCCCTTCCGTAGGTTTGATTCCTATATCCCTTTTATCCCTACCAGGGAAGAAATGCAGACCTTCCTTTTTTCTATTTCTGACCTTAAATTTAAAGCCCTTCTTTGTCTGATGTTCTCTGCTGGACTCCGTATTGGTGAAGTCCGTCATTTGAAATGTTCCGACATCGAACATTCAAGAAACCGCATCCATATCCGTGCTTCAAAGAGCCGCTCTGACCGTTATGCCCAGCTTTCAGAAAATGCCTGGCAGCTTATCTTGCAATACTGGTATTCTCTCCCTCCTGAGAAGCGTCCAAAGGACTGGCTTTTTCCTCAGAAAAGAAATCCCTCCAAGCCGATTGACCATCAGAGTGTTCCTGATTTTATCCGTTCTCATGAGAGGGAACTAGGCTGGGAACACCGCTTCACCTGCCACACTTTCCGTCATGCCTTCGCAACCTATCATTACGAAGACGGTACGGATCTGCTAACTTTAAAAAATCTTATGGGTCACCGTTCCATCTCCTCTACTTTAATTTATGTGCATCTGTCTGCCCGCACCCTTTCGGCTTCCCCAAGCCCCTTTGATAAGATGGGAGGTACCTTCCATGAATAAGTCTAAGATACAGCAGATTTGGGATTTTTCTTATGCGGATTATTGTAATTCGGATTTTTTTCAATCCGATATACAGAAAAAAGCTTCCAGAGCCATCATGGATTGTAAATCCGGAACTCTGGGGTATTCCATCAGTGAGTGTACAGAATGTGGACATATCGAGATTCACAATAATTCCTGCCGCAACCGGAATTGCCCGAACTGCCAGGCTGTTAACAAAGAAATCTGGGTAGATAAGCGCAGGGCAGAAGTCATTGACTCTTCTTATTTCCACGTAGTGTTTACTCTCCCACATGAATTAAACCACCTGATTTACTGTAACCAGAAATCTCTTTATGGTCTGCTTCACAGATGCTGCGCTGAAACACTTCTGGAACTTTCAGCCAATAAGAAGTATCTCGGAGCAACACCCGGTATCATTCAGGTTCTCCATACCTGGAATCAGGAACTGGATTACCATGTGCATATGCATTGTATCATTTCAGGCGGCGGTCTCACACAGGAGCAAAAGATACGTAAGTCAAAAGACAAGTTTTTTATTCCGGTTAAAGTACTCAGGGATAAATTTAAAGGCAAATACCTCTCCTGTCTTGATCACATGTATCAACAGAAACAGCTTTCTTTCTCTTCCTCCTGCGAGAAACTACGTAACTCCTATGAGTGGAAGGAATTCAAAAATGATCTTTATGCAAAAGAATGGTGTCCTTACATAAAAGAAACATTTAATGGATTTGGCAATGCCCTCGAATATCTTGGAAGATATACACATAAGATAGCCATCTCCAACAACCGGATCCTGTCGGTCACTGAAAAGGAAGTAACTTTTTCAGCACGTGGTAAAAGTTCCGGTGATCCCAAACGCAAGATTACTCTTACCAATCAGGAATTTATTCGGCGATACCTGATGCATGTGCTGCCTCATAGTTTTCAAAAAGTACGTTATTATGGTTTTTTGAACAATCGTTCAAAAGCGAAGAATCTAAAACTCATTTTTAAACTACAGGGACATCAAAAGTTCCGTCAGAGGTTTACAGGACTTTCTATTGCAGAGCTGTTGAAAGTAGTCTGGAATTTTGATATCACAATCTGCCCCGCATGTGGCTGCTGCAGCATGAAACCAGTCGGAAGGACATATGCACAGAATGATTGGTAATTCAGTATATTTATATCGTTTTTTTCAGGCTTTCCGTTGGAAAGTCTGCGAAGCATGCCTAAAATTCTTTGTTGTTCAAAAAACAATAGGAATTTCCATAGCTTGTAAGGCAGAAATTTCACTTTTCGGCTTGGGGGAGAAAAGCAATCCCCATATACATCCCGGCTAAACGTCCGCGACTTGGTACAATAAGAAAGAATCACATTCAGAGCAGTTCTATTTTTTCCAGAACTGCTCTTTTATTATCTGCTCTGAATCTGATACTTTCCTTAAGAATT
>NZ_JBQHUC010000079.1:0-2570 GCF_052065395.1 Bariatricus sp. HCP28S3_F11
TGCGCATCCGTTCCAGAGGAACGGAGCGCCATTCCGCTTCAAACTGAGCAAAGCTCAGCAGGTTGATTAATTACTATTGGTTATTCTGCGATCCCTGCCAGGAAATTCAAGGCGATATGCCTTAGATGTCATTCGACTTAAGCAGGCATCTGCGTAGGTGGAATCCCCAAAAAGCTGATACCATCCGGATACTGGAATCTGTGAGATAATAATAGTTGCCTTGCGGCAGTCTCTGGACTCGATGATTTCAAATAAATCGCGGCATTTCTCGATGTCCAGATCCATTAAGCCGAAATCATCTATCACCATGAGATCATAAGCTGCCATTTCATTAGAATACTCAAAGTAAGTACCTTCCTGCCTGGCATGATCTGATTCCTTTAAGAGTGTGTTCGCACGTATGTATTTAACAGTACGGTTCTGATGCATTGCTGTGATACATAAGGCGCAGGCGATGTGCGTTTTCCCAGCACCGGCCCCTCCGGTCATCAGCAGGTTATTCGGCTCATCGATCCAATCACACTTGGCCAGAAGTTCTATGACGTGTGTATTCAGCTGACGTTCTGGATCATAGATTGAACTGTCAAGATCAGCTGCAGGATATTTCAGGGTCGCTTTCTTCATGAGACGTTTAAACTTTTTACTCTCACGCTGATCCCACTCCTGATTTACAATAGCAGCAAAGCGGACTTCAAATGGTTCGAGACCTGTGTTTGGTTCCAGCAGCTGCTTTTCAAATGCTTCAGCCATACCGGACATGCGAAGTTTATACAGTCGATCCATGAGTATGTTCTGTTCCTTTGTGAGTTTATCGTTATAAAGATAGTCTTTTAATCTGTATGCCATAGTACGTCACCCTTACTTATAGTAGTCCTTTCCTCTGATATTTTCATGATTGGGCAGTGTTCCTGGTGAATGCTCGGGGAGTTCCTTCACATCCATCTTTTTCAGCATCTGCTTGAAGGTAAAATACTTACAGGAATTGATCTCTATACATTTACGGGCAACTTCTTCAGCAGCACCTTTCGGGATTGTTTTTACTTTATGCAGGATACCTGCACAGGCATTATAGGACTGCTCTTCATGTTTTGATGATTTAAGGAGTCTGTCAATCAGTTCTGACATCGCAGGACCAATGGCAGAAGCCCAGCGGCGGTAATAATTACCATCCTTTGAATTGACTTCTTTGTAATAAAGGTGTTCTGGCGGCATATGTTCATCTACCGTGATATACAGCGGAAACTCTCTATAAGACCGCTTATGTGTACAGATCAGCCGATTATACTGATCACAGATTCTGATCTCTGAAGCGGTTGCCTTCAGGATTGCAGGCTTGCCACAGTAAGAGTACAATACGGAGTAGTAGTGGCCGTCATACTCGATGTGGTAGTTGTTGGGAACTTTTAGGACCGCTTTATAGTCGCAAGCCGTGTAACATCCGCCTGGCAGTGGTTTCATACATGGTTTGTCATACTTTTCGAAAGCATCCTGTCTTGAGAAGTCCTTGCCTTGAAAAGATCGTTTATTGAGGACTGCTACTATTTTTTTGATTTCAGCATTTAGGTCTTCAAATGATACATATATCTTTTCTTTCAGTTTCTCAACCAGGTGTATTTCAAGATAACGTACATGATTTTCAACTGTAGGCTTGCCTTTCGGCTTTCTAGCGGGTGGTGGAAGAACTATAGTTTCATAGAAATCTTCCAGATCTGCAAATGTAGACTGCAGGATAAGTTCATCCTTTGTGTGCTTGGTTACAGCAGTTCGCAGGTTATCGGGCACAAAGTATTTCGTAACAGCACCATAAAATGAAACAGCATGGGCACAGCCTTCTATAAAACATGGGAGCTTCTCATTTGGAAAAGCTTCTGCATAGATCAGACTGCTGACTCCAAGAGTGGTCGCAAAGATATGGACTTTTTTGATCTCGCCCGTTTCGGTATCTGTTAACAGTTCCGGCTGATCACCGACCCAGTCGATATACATCTTTTCACCCGGGATTCGGTTTACGGCCATTGATACCTTCTGGCCACCATAGTTTTCTGCTATGAATCGGTTGAAGTATTCGTAAAACTGTGACTTCTCATAACCATCAGGATTCTTTTCTTTATAATCCAGCCAACAGAACGAAATGTTCATGCGGCTCCCTGGTGCATGGATTCTGTCATAGTAATACTGGAAATCTGGAAGTGGGACATCTTTCCTCTGTAGATTTTTCTGCGGATAGAAAAGGTTCTCAACTTCCTTAGGTGCCATCATTCGGAGTTCCTCGATTGGGATTCCGTTGGCATGGTATCGGCTCATGATCAGATTTAATGTACCTGAGCCAATCTTGTAACGGTCCATAACGGACCTGGTCTGGCATCCATTCAAACGCATCTGGATGGAGCCGATAATCGTGTTGTAGTCTTGCATAGTTATGCCTCCTTTCGCAATCATTTGATGACTACGAAAGAACTATAACACGTTGAAAACTTATTGATCAGCTGAAGCGGAAACGCGTTCAGTTACATCCGGAAAGACTGATCAGCTCTTAGCGGAATGCGTGGTCAGATGAGCCGGAATTTGCA
>NZ_JBQHUC010000080.1:0-2445 GCF_052065395.1 Bariatricus sp. HCP28S3_F11
AAGAACCGCGGGGCACGCGGGGATAGCTTATTGATACTTAGCCCTATCGGGTTATTGAGTAAGAAGCCCCTACTTCAAAGCTTTAGGGCTTAAGTAGTGGGAGCATGTCACCTGCCAAGCATTTAGAAGGATGTTCTGACAAAACGATACGCTATTATAGGTGTAATATTGAGAAGATGCTGGAGTCAATTAACATACCGGTGATAAAGATATCTACCGAAATGTTACGAAAATATCTTGTAGAGTATCAAGCAATAGATAATTGTGGAAAGGTGACTATTGATAATATTCGTAGAAGCCTTTCCACATTCTTTTCTTGGTTGGAGGAAGAAGATTATATAATAAAAAGTCCGATGAAAAGAATTCATAAGGTGAAGACAGCGATTATTGTAAAAGATACTATTTCAGATGAGAAAGTTGAGATTCTTAGGGATAATTGTAATAATTTACGTGATAGGGCAATGATTGATTTCTTGCTTTCGACAGGAATTCGGGTAGGTGAATTGGTAAGATTGAACATTGATGATATAGATTTCTCAGAACGTGAATGTGTTGTTTATGGAAAAGGAGATAAAGAACGTAAAGCTTATTTTGATGCAAAGACAAAGATTCATTTGATAAACTATATCGAATCAAGGACAGATAATAATAGTGCATTATTTGTTTCTCTGAATAAACCACACAATAGACTTACTGAAAGTGGTGTAGAATTACGCTTGCGAGAAATGGGTAAGAAGTTAGGTGTAGAAAAGGTGCATCCACATAAATTCAGGAGAACTATGGCAACTAGAGCAATTGAAAAGGGAATGCCGATAGAACAAGTACAGAAGATACTTGGACATGAACAGATAGATACAACGCTTAGATATGCTATGGTAAATCAGAATAATGTGAAAATGTCCCATAGAAAATATATTTCTTAGTGATTGATAAAAAGAGAAATAAGGGTTATAATTAATTTGGCAAGATAAAATTATGATAGAATTTGGATAAGGAGGTTGCTATGATACAGATAAGACCAGTTTCGGACTTGAGAAATAAATTTCCTGATATTGAAAAAGCGGTTGGAGGAGGAGAACCGGTATTTTTAACAAAGAATGGATATGGTGCAATGGTTGTATTAAGCTTAGAGGCGTACTCGAAACTTACAGATGGTGTTGAGGCTACATTGGACGAGGCGGACAGATACGCATCAGAGAATGAAAAAAGATATACACATGAAGAAGTTTTTTCAAATCTTCGAAGGAGGGTAAATGGCTGATACACAGTATGAATTAAGGTATTTACCTTTATTTTACGAGGATTTAGAACAAAAAGTTATATATATATATCAGAAACTTTGCATAATGAAAAAGCGGCAAATGATTTATTAGATGCAGTTGAAAAAGCGATAATGGAAAGATTACCTATTGCGGAATCATTTGAACCATTTCGCTCTGTAAAAGAAAGGCAATACAAATACTATCGTATTTATGTTAAGAATTTTGTTATTTATTATGTTGTAATAGATGGTATTGGTTCTAAAAAAATCATGGAAGTTAGACGTTTTTTATATAATAAACAAGACCGTGAACAGTTGATATAAATCAATCAACTACGCGGTGAATTTGAATTTGTGGAGGTGTTCTTTACATTGCAAACATCAGAGAGCTTTAGATTAAGTGCTGTCCTGGCGTTTTCAGGTGGATTTCAGGATGCATATACTTACAATATGAGAGACCATGTTTTTGCAAATGCTCAGACAGGTAATGTTGTTCTGATGAGTCAGAATTTTATGCAAGGCAATGCGGTTATGGGGTTTCATTATATGTTTCCTTTGCTTTCATTTGCTGCAGGAATTTTTATTGCCGAGCAAATTGAAAACAAGTTCAAGAACAGTAAGGGCATACACTGGAGACAAATCATTCTGTTTATAGAAATACTAATGCTTGGCCTTGTCGGATTTATGCCACTCAAATTAAATATGATTGCTAATATGTTAGTTTCCTTTTCATGTGCTATGCAGGTGCAGACTTTTAGAAAAGTGCATGGATACGGATATGCGAGCACTATGTGTATAGGAAATTTAAGAAGCGGAACAGAAAGCTTATCACATTACCTCCGGAATAAGGATAAGGAATCTTTATATAAAGCACTTCATTTTTGGGGTATAATTATCATTTTTGCAATCGGAGCCGGAAGCGGAGGAGTTCTATCTAATATCTGGGGTATAAAAACGATTTTGGTTTCCCCAATACTCTTAACTTTCGTTATTATAATGATGATTAAGGAGTACCGGTAAATTTCAGTTTGTCTGGACATGTAAATGAATTCTCTCTTTCTTACTGATTTTAGCCTGAATTATTCATGAGCATATAAAAATGCTCGATACTACAAAACCTTGAACCAGCTCCCATGAAATCAATCGAGTTATCCACAAAAATGGGTAGACTATCCCCTTGAAAT
>NZ_JBQHUC010000081.1:0-2417 GCF_052065395.1 Bariatricus sp. HCP28S3_F11
TTGTGTTTTTAGATTTTACTAACTGCCCGGTCAGTAATAATCTAAATTTACTTGAGGTATTCTTTTTGGTCAATTCCCTTTACTCTTTAAAGTATACAGGAAGCTCCATATTGCGCAAGTAAAGGGACAAAATAAAAACAATTTTATTGCCCTTTACTTTCTCATATTATTCTCCAAATAAAACTCTCTATTTTGTTACAACTATATGTACAGTACTCTTACTAATTCCAAACTGTTTTGCCGTCTGCCTCACCGTTGCGTTATTTTCTATAATATAATTTGCAATCTCCACGGCTCTTTTTGCAATATAATCCTTCAAAAAAATCCCCCTGCAAACATTGTTTTTACAATGTATGCAGGAGCCGTTTATAAATATTCGATAATTTCTTTTTCCTCATATACTTTTAATCAAAAGCAGGAGTCTTCTCATGCTAAGATAAACTATAATAAAAAACAATTTTCACAAGTTTATCTGCCGGCACGATCATAATCTCTTTCGTCGAACACATCAAGTCCCGGAAATCTTGTATCACACTCTCCTCCACATACTCATCGATTATCATGGCATCGCCGGTAAATTCAATTGTTCCTACATATCCTTTTTCAGAATCTATCTCCACATTTAAGAAGAGTTCCTGTGCCACATGAAGTGCTTTCTTTGCCATTTTTTCAAAATGTTTTACTCGTTCCTGACTTATATTGTTCAGCTTCGCATCTATTTTCATTTTCGCCATTTCAACTATGACCTGTGCCTCCATCAGTTTCTGTTTTTTATCCCTAATTTGTTCTTCCTCACTCATTTTACACATCTTTGCCTTGACTTTCTCTTCAATAATCCTGTCACTCATCTTAGATTCCTCATAATAAAGCCTTCTAATTTTCATTCAAAAATACTCCCTTTTGATAAATATAGTGTACTTATTTTAAGTCCATTTATGGCATCATAACACTTTCTATACTTAAAATGAACTTATTGTACAAACTTAAATATGTACTCATTTTAAGTAGGAAGGATGTATTATGGAAAAAGAGAAACATTTAGGATTGCGAATAGATGCAGAAACACATCAGAAATTAAAAAGCCTGGCTGAATTTGATGGCCGTTCTATCAACGGTGAGGTTCTTTATTTAATTCGTCAGGCCATCATCCAACATGAGCAGCAGCAAGGACCATTAAAATAAATCTAATAAATACCATTCTCTTCCATATTTTGGACTAATTTTAGTCCCATTATATCATTTTCAACCGCTATGATAAACAGAATAGGACTAATTTTAGTCCACTTTTTTGAGGATGATATTATGGAACAAAAGATAAAACAATCTAATGCAAATATTGGAAAGAATATAAGGGAAATACGTTTAAATGCTGGCATTGGCCAAACGGAATTGGTTGGCCAGTTGCAGCTTCATGATGTAAATATGACTCGTGAGACCCTGGTTAAAATCGAACGCGGAATTCAACATATTACTGTCTCCCAGCTAAAGGGAATACGTGACTGTCTGAATACTACTTATGATGAATTATTAAAATAGAGTTACTACGACGAATCTTAACGCATAGTTCTGTCCTCATCTCAATTCCTTTAAATTCTCCCCAAATCAGGTGTCCACAAGGAGCAATCTCCCGGTACCGCGGCATTTTTCGAAGGATATGCCATTGATACTCCGTCTTATTCTGCCTCAGTCTTAGCAATACATATTGTATGTAGTCTTATTGTAACGCAGCTGAGCCCCAAAATCATTCAATTCATAATTGAATTAACTCTTACGATGGCTCAACAAAAAAGCAGCCTTAAGCTGCCTCTTCCTTTAATTTCATATAATATAACAGAATTCTGTCGGGTATCTTCTCCCATTTTATTTCATAACGATTATCTACATACATTATACCAGGATGTTCTTCCTGCTGACCTACGATCAGCGAGTCCATTGAAACATTCAGCAGCCTGCTTAAGCGATACAGATTATCCAGACTCGGAAGACTTTTTCCTGAAAACCATGCGTAAACAGCCTGAAAAGATCCAACGAGTAACTTCTCTTGAATATCTTTCACGGATATATTTCTTACCTTGCACATTTCTTTAATTTTATGCCCTGTTTTTTTAATATCAATTTCCTGCATTCGCTTTCTCCTTTTCGCCTAAAAGCATTATCTTCTTTTTATTAGATCATCCAATTCCTGCATTTCATCCTCTTTGTTTAACTGAAGTATATCATCTATATATTTATAATTCAATCCAGACATCAGAAAAGGGGAAATTCTAATTTCATTTTCTTTTATTGATATATTTTCATTCCCGCAAAATGCATATGGCGCGTCCCAACGGCCGGTTTTGCGGAGCAAAACGGCCGAAATGCGAAGCTGAACAGCCGTTAGGCTTTGATTGATACAGAAATCTCTAGGATAATATATT
>NZ_JBQHUC010000082.1:0-2407 GCF_052065395.1 Bariatricus sp. HCP28S3_F11
TCTTTGCCGTTACTATAAGTATACAGAACGGCATAAACAAACTCAATACCTTCCGGCTTACACAGTTTCATTTATGGTGGTGCCAAGTGTGCGGGCATGGGAGTTTAGGGTTTGATATTCCCGATACATGGCAGATTGCACATATAGAAAGCATTAGTAATTCGGTTGCCTCAAAACAATACCAAATTGCAGCTTCAGAATTTAAGACAGCTGGAAAATATCCTGTTGTAAGCCAATCAAAAGAATACGTAATAGGTTATTGTGACGATGAGTCGAGGCTCTATAAACATGAAAAGCCTATAATAATATTCGGAGATCACACAACCATTGTTAAATACATTGATTTTGATTTTGTAGTCGGAGCGGATGGCACCAAAATATTTGAACCCAATGATAATATAATCCTAACGAAATTCTTTGGATATGTTTTAGAATACTATTCAACTGGACTTGAGAAAGTTGGAGGATATTCACGACATTACAAATATGTGAAGAATAAACCATTTCCTATCCCTCCTATTAACGAGCAGGAACGCATTATTGCAAAGGTAGAGGAGCTACTTCCATATGTTGATCGTTACGCTGAATCATATGAGAAATTAGAATTGTTTAATACAAGATTTCCTGATGAAATGAAAAAATCAATACTTCAATATGCCATCCAAGGAAAACTTGTCGAACAAAGACCAGAAGAAGGAACAGCTGATGAATTATATGAAAGAATAAAGAAATCTGAAAGAATTAAGGAAATCACTGCGGAAGATATACCCTTTGATATTCCAGATAGTTGGAAGTGGGTAAGAATGGGCGAAATAGGTGAAACTAATATCGGTTTGACATATAAACCTTCTGATAAGAACAACGAAGGCACGATAGTTCTTCGTTCAAGCAATATCCAAAATGGTTCTATGGATTATGCGGATATTGTGAAAGTGCGTTGTGATATTCCTGAACGAGCTATGATTTCTAAAGGAGACTTATTGATATGCGCAAGAAACGGTAGCAGGTCATTAGTGGGAAAAGCTGCTATAGTTGATAAAGATGGAATGGCTTTTGGCGCATTTATGGCTAAGTTTAGTAGTCCGATCAATCCATATATTTATTATTTTTTGCAGTCACCGATTTTTCGAGGGCAACTTGATGGTGTGAAAACTGAAACCATAAATCAAATCACTCAAGATATGCTGAAAAATCAGCTCATTCCGCTTCCGCCGCTTGAAGAACAACAACGTATAGTTTCAAAGTTGCAGGAGTTGTTGCCATATTGTGAGAGGTTAGCGAAATGAAAACTATAGCATTAAGATTTGGTGAACACTTTTCGCCTGAATGCGGAACAATAGCGGCTCATGAAGAAATCATTGATAAACTTGGTTATGTTTGTATGGAAAGATGGGAGCCAAAGTATCAGAAAAAATTATAAAGGAAATACTGTCCGTTGAACACCCAAAATTTCTACTAATTAGAAGTGGCAAAACCGAAAGATATTGGGCAAGTATAGAAACTATACAGTATTCTGCTCCATCTAAAGAAGGTATACCTGAATATTATAGAGACACAGCGGGGACATTTAAAACATGGTTTAAGATAAAAGAAATATCTCTTGCAGATAAGGATGTAATGAGTAAATGTGTTGTGGCTTCATCCGGAAAAGTGTTAGGAGAAGCATCGAAACATAGTATGAGTCCATATTTTATAATAAACTATGAAGACTAAATACACGGAGATGGAGTCTATTCCATCGTAAGCGCCAAATATTCCTGCGGATTTCCTGATCCTCAAGTTTTGCCTATAATTGTAGTCGATAGATATTTAGACTATTTCACTACAATTATGGAGGATAGGTTATGGCAGGTACTAGCAGAGCCCGTGTCCCGATGGCGGAACAGATCAGGCTTATCAATGAATGCCGCCAGAGCGGCATGACAGATGCTGACTGGTGTCGTGAGAACGACATTGCAGTAAGCACTTTTTACAACTGGGTCAGCCGCTGTCGGAAAGCAGCAGCGGATCAGATCCCACCACCGAATTATGGTCATCTTGAGGTTCCCCGCCCGAAACAGGACGTGGTTCCCATTGGCATTGTTCCGGATCACATTTCGGAACAGCATACAGCATCACAGATGCAAAACTCGTACCTTGACAATTCACATACGATTGAAGTTGCTATGAAGGATATCACAGTCCGCATCAGCAATGATGCAGATCCGGTCCTGCTCACCAGGACATTCCGCCTGCTTCAGGAGCTCTCATGTTAGGTGACATCTCCGGACTTGAGAAGATCTACATTGTCTGCGGCTTATCCTCACGATATTTTTATCCTCATCTTTTCTGGATATAAAGATATTTACTCACTTCTTCACAAAAAAGATGAGGATAACATTATTTATCTTAAACCACAGATACGTGC
>NZ_JBQHUC010000083.1:0-2330 GCF_052065395.1 Bariatricus sp. HCP28S3_F11
GTAAGCGCTCAATAAAATAATGGCTATCTTTTCACAAGGTATTCAGCTATAGTTGAAGTAAAATACTCCAACTTCAACTTTTCGATTTGATCCGGCATCTCTGCTGTATCATTTCAGACCATGGCATCAGCTCTTCTATACCTTCGGGCTCATTTTTGTAGTCCGGCATATAAAGCAGTACCGTCTCCAGATATGCGTAGATGTTCAGATTGTTGAGTTTTGCAGTTTCTACTAAACTGTAAATGATGGAACTGGCCCGGGCGCCTTTTACGGTATCGTGGAACAGGAAGTTTTTCCGTCCTACCGCATAGGGGCGGGCGATATTTTCTGCGATATTGTTCGATATGGAGCACCGCCCATCCAACAGGTAGTTCTCCATATATGGCTTCTGGTTTTTCGCATAGGTCACTGCTTTGGCCAGACGGCTTCCGCCAACTGGCTTCACTGTTTCAAGCCATGACCAGTAGGCCTCCCATATGGCAGGCTCAGTCTCAAGACGCTTGGTTTTTCGAGTGTCGGCATCCAGATCTGCATACTCCTTTTCCAGTTCGAACAACTGGTTGCAGTAATCAAAACCAATCTCTGCTGGAGTCTTATCCGGGGATTTCTTCGATTTTCCAGGAAGTGCCTCATGCCAGTACCGTCTCATGTGGGCAAGACAGCCGCAGCGGATGACATCCTTTAGCTTATTATAACCGCTAAATCCATCGCAGGTAAGGTATCCTGAAAACCCTTTCAGGAATTCTTCCGCATGATATCCGCCCCGACTGGGCTGGTAATCATACAGACGGATCGGCGGCAGCCCATCATTTCCGGAGCCATACAGCCACATATAGGACTTGGACTGTACCGTTTTCCCTTCCTCCTTCAGTACCTGGCAGGGTGTTTCATCTGCATGGATAATGTCCCTCTCCAGCAGATGCTGGTGTAACTGTTCATACACCGGCTCCATATAATCTATGCCGCATTTGATGACCCAGTTAGCCAATGTCGCTCTGGGGAGCTTCACTCCCAGCTGTTTCCAGTCCGCCTCCTGGCGGTAAAGCGGGATGCTGTTCACATATTTTTGGTACATCACGTAAGCAACCGTGGACGGAGATGCGAGGCTGTGCTTCAGCAGGGGGCTTGGTGTTTCAGCCCCAACGATAACGGAAGCGCCATCTTTCTTACATTCCGGACAGCCAAGCACTTCCTGGACATACTGGATCCGCTCCACTTTTGCGGGAATGATCCGCAGTTCTTCCCGCACAACCTTTTTCCCGATGACCTCCATCGGGGTATTGCAGTAGGGGCAGTTCCTGTCCTCATCCGGCACGGTGCAGGGTACTTCGACCACAGGAAGCCCTGCAAGGATCTCTTCCCTGGTGGCTTTCTGTTTCTTTGACGTACGTTTATAACCACCAACAACCTCCTCCAGAGTTGGTTCCGGAACAGAAGAATCCGCAGCAGCTTCTGCCTCATTGAACAGATGTATCTGTCCGGGAAATTCATCTTTTTTTGTTTTCTCACTGGAAGATGCGAACAGCTTTTTCTTCAGATACTCAACCGTTTCATTGAGATTTGCAATTGTCTGATTCAACTGTGCGGTCTGTTCCTCATGGCTTTTGGTCATCTGCTCGATCGTAAGGCGCTGGCTGTCCACCAGCTGACGAAGGGATTCAATTGTCTCTTTTTGAAGCTGCATGAGCGCTTCCATTTCTGACTGCGGCATTAAGTGGACCACCTTTCTTTTTACTGGTTCCTATTATACAGGAAATCCAGCAGAAAAGCGAATTCTCCGCTGTACTGCCACCGTCATTTTGACGAAAGGAAAATGTGGAAAACTCACGGTTTTTGCGAGATATTACCTATGAAAAATGTTGGGTTTTCCACACGCAAACGGTAATCCCGAAAAAATGGGGACCGTTATCCTCTTGATCTTCTGACGGTTCTATTGTTATGTGGGTAACTCATCAGCAGTGTTTTTCCTGCCCCATGAGGGAAAGAAAAATTTTCTCCCTTTTGCACAAAGATCAGAAGTCCTTTTTCCCTGCAGGCCGGATTGCTTTAGGCTGATCGATGGAAAGCCCTTCTAAAAGCCAGCGGTATTCCTGCCGGGTAAGGTTCCTTACTTCAGAAGAATTCCTGGGCCATTGGAAGCGCCCGTTATCTAACCGTTTATACAAAAGGCAGAATCCATCTTTTTCAAAGTGCAGCGCTTTGATCCGGTCACAGCGTCTCCCACAGAAAAGGAACAGGGAATTGCTGTAGGGATCCATTTCATAAGTGTCCCGAATAATAGCCATCAACCCATCGATGCTCTTTCTCATGTCGGTGTGGCCGCATTATCC
>NZ_JBQHUC010000084.1:0-2219 GCF_052065395.1 Bariatricus sp. HCP28S3_F11
GTATTATCGCTGTCAATCTGCCATTAGCTCCCAGACTGCGCGGTCGATTCTTTAAAGGACGGAAAAATAATTTGTCGTTTGCGTCTCCCTCAATTCGCTGTCCAACAGTCAGCCCATTCATTTCAGCCTTGACGGTTTCCTGCCGTCCTGCTACTTTTCCCGGAGTGTGGCCACACATCTGGTCACGGTGTCCAGAGCTTTGGGACTTTTTGTCCCATAGGCCGGGGGCGGAGGACGAGGGACGGGGGCTTTCATAATACGCCCTGTCTGCTGCTGAAATCAGCCCTTTGTTTCCGGCTTACCAGCCCCAAACAAAGCCCTGCTTTCCTGCCGCGTCAAATGCCCTTGCCCTCCCCGGCGGCAACGGTATTTTCAGGGCAACGCCGACAGAGCGTATAACACACTACACTTTGCTCCGCAAAGTCGTGTGCCAAATGGGGCGCTGCCCCCTTTGGAAACCCCCGCAACAAACAGGTGCTATGCACCCAGCCGGGAGCATAGCGCCGTTTGTTGTCAGCAGCCCGTTTCACGGTCTGCGTGTAGTTCCTTGTAAACTGACCTAAATAACTGTACCAATCACACAGAATACTTCTTCGAGTGTGCAAGGCAAAAAACGCCTCAGCGTAGTAGTTTGAGTATGTTACGTAATACATATATCGTGTTTATTTTCATTCATATATTGTTCCGAATGACATTTTCAACTTTATCATTCCATGATACACTAAAACCATATACAAAGCAGAACACCATGAATATAAAAACGGAGGAACATGAAAATGAAAGTTGTAGTTGCAATTGACTCTCTGAAAGGAAGCCTGACTTCCATGGAAGCCGGAATGGCAATTAAAGCTGGAATTCTTGCCGCGAAACCGGATGCTGAAGTTATCGTAAAACCACTTGCGGATGGCGGTGAAGGCACCACAGACGCACTAATCGAAGGTTTAAACGGGGAGCGGATCGATGTTACCGTAACCGGACCTCTCGATGATCCGGTGTCGTGCTATTACGGATACTTAAAAGAAACGAATACAGCTATCATCGAGATGGCATCAGCAGCCGGAATTACACTCACAAATAAAAAAGATCCCCTTCATGCAACCACTTACGGTGTGGGGGAAATGATAAATGACGCCATCAATAAAGGATGCCGAAACTTCATCATCGGAATCGGTGGAAGTGCTACAAATGATGGCGGTATCGGAATGCTGAAAGCTCTTGGCTTTGAATTTCTGGACGAAAACGGTCATGACGCCGGAGAAGGCGGACAAGCCCTTAAAAAAGTCAAATGCATCCTTACGCAAAACAAAAATTCCCTTTTGGATGAGTGTCATTTCCAGGTTGCCTGTGATGTAACGAATCCGCTGTGCGGCAAAAATGGAGCCACTTATATCTATGGTCCTCAAAAAGGCGTGACTGATGATATCAAGGAAAATCTGGATCAGGCCATGGCTCAGTATGCCAACGTTACTGCCAAATACCTTGGATGTGATTATTCGAATGCCGCAGGGGCCGGTGCCGCCGGCGGACTGGGATTTGCACTGCTCAGTTATCTGAACGCCAGCCTTACTCCCGGAATTGATCTGATTCTGAATGCGGTTGAATTGGAAAAAGAACTGAAAGACGCTGATGTCGCAGTAACCGGTGAAGGCCGGCTCGATCACCAGACCGCAATGGGAAAAGCTCCTATAGGAGTTGCAAAACTGGCGAAAAAATACAATGCAAAAGTTATCGCTTTTGCCGGAAGTGTCACTCCGGAAGCCACCGCATGCAACCAGGCCGGGATTGATGCATTTTTCCCGATTGTCCGCGGAATTACAACGCTTGAGGAGGCCATGAATCCCGAATGTGCCAAAACAAATATGCGTGCAGCGGTAGAACAGGTATTTCGCCTTTTATAGTGTGCTAATTCCTCCATTTCGTCTCATCCGCTATATCAGCAAATCAGCCAGAGAGTTCTTCTCTCTGGCTGTCTGACATTTTATTTCCGCCCAATATTTTTTCCCCCTTTTTCTCGGACGTTTTCTGTGCTATATTGGACATGGATTTTGATGCTCTCATCATATCTGCGGATTGTTCCGGAACTTATTTCCCTGCAATCCGGAAAACACAAGGTAGTGTAAAGTAGCCTATGAAAAAATGGAGCTGAAAAAAAAGGCTCCATGGGAACCTTGAAAATTGCAGATATGTTAGTTTTCGGCAGCGTACGCCACCCTTGACGG
>NZ_JBQHUC010000085.1:0-2099 GCF_052065395.1 Bariatricus sp. HCP28S3_F11
TTCCTATTCTGTCAAGCCTAAATCTATTGATTTTACTGGCTTTGACGATTTTTATTTACCTCAAAAACAGAGCCGGGAGTGATGGATATCATCGTATCATGTACCGAATAGCTGATAAACAGGTATAGCTAATAAAGCATCCCTTTTCTTTGCTTTATAAAGGCTATTTTCCTCTGATCAACTATGATGATGAACCTTCCGTGTCTATGGGGATCGTGTCCCAACTTCCTTCGTCCCATCTACCATACACTGAGTGCCAGCCAAGCTCCAAGACGGGGTCATGCCCCACGGAAAAAACCGATGCCGGCTACAGCTCTTGTTTTTATCTTTGATTGTTACTGACCTGCATTCACCTGTCGTGGTTCTGATTTTCTCAGTGGACGCTATACCACTACTGTTTCCTGTTGGTCTTTTGCAGATGCAGTCCCTTTCAGACTCCATCGTTTACGGGTTTCTGTTCCAGAACCCTGTCCAGTCTCCGATGCCTTCCATCAGCCACTCGACAGAGTTCTGGATTATGTTGCTTTTTTTACTTCTTATGCTACCAATGTTTCCTGTGCTGATACTGGGCGCTTGATATCCTTCAACAGTTTTTTCGGATCATAAGTTGTCCCTGTCTTCAAGATGGTGTAAATCACCCTTAGAATCTTGCAGGCTATCACAATCAATGACTGCATCTTTTTCAGTGGATTGTTGGTCCGTGTTGTGTAATACTCATGCAGCTGCCTGAATTCATCTGCATGCGACACTGCCGACTTTGCTGCCTGGAACAGCCAGTACCGGAGCCTCTTGCGTCCTCTGTGGCTGATCTTTGTCTGTCCTTTATGCTTGCCGGAACTGCAGGCCACAAGCCCCATCCCGCTTAGCTTCTGGATTTCCTTCACATCATCAAACCTGCTGATATCTCCCATTTCAGCCAGTATTCCAGACAGTATGTTTTCCCCCACACCATTGATTGCCAGTATGTTTTCTGCATAAGGTATTTCCCTGCATTTTTTGTGTAAAGCACTTTCAATCGATGTAAGCTGCTCTCCCAGCTTCAGAATCTGTTCTGCATACCATTTCACTGCCTCCCTGCCTGCATCAGTCCCATCCTTAAGACCCACACTTTTCTTTGCATAACTCAAAATCTCATCGGCTCTGCTGTAACCGCGTCCTCTTAGTTTTGCATCATGCCAGATGTTTTTTATGCCTTCCTCTCCCAGTGCTGCGATATCCGATGGGATGGCTGATACTTTCAGTACTTCCAGTGTGAATGCACCATCTATTTTTCCAAATGCGTCCATGTATTCCGGAAAATAGATTTTCAGTTCCCTATGGAGACGATTGATATTTCGTATCCTGTCTTCGGTAAGCTGATCCCTGAACATGGAGAGCCTTCTCATATCTGCGTAGACTTTTTCCGGAAGATATGGCATTCCATAGTTGCCATCTTTCACAAGATTAGCAATCAGTTTGGGATCTTTTCTGTCATCCTTGAGCTGACTGTTGTCTTCGATTTCTTTGCTCTGCTTTACAGCATATGGATTTACCTGAACAACGCTGATTCCGTTTGAAATCATCCATGCAGCCAACGCAAACCAGTAGTGACCTGTCGGTTCAAGACCCAGTACTATCTGTTTCTTATCGCTTTTTGCCGCAAGTCCCAGCGCCCATGCCTTGGCATTCTCAAAGCCTTCCGAAGTATTGCTGAATTCAAATGCTCCACGGCTTAACTCCCTTCCTCTGACATCAATCGCCCTGATATAATGAGTCTCACTGCCTATATCGCATCCTACTATAAGCATGTCATCAGTAATGAAGGATAGTTTGTCGTTCTTAGCAAACTTACCGTTTGTTTCCAGTTCCCGCCAGGTATAGGATCTCAGTTCTTTTTCTACCACCTCTATTTTCTTGATCAGTTCTTCTTTTGACAAAAGATTAATTGCCTGATTTTCTACATTTACTTGCCTTTTTGCTTTTCTTGCTTTAACATTCATCTTGAATACCTCTTGTGTTTTTAGATTTTACTAACTGCCCGGTCAGTAATAATCTAAATTTACTTGAGGTATTCTTTTTGGTCAATTCCCTTTACTCTTTAAAGTATACAGGAAGCTCCA
>NZ_JBQHUC010000086.1:0-2013 GCF_052065395.1 Bariatricus sp. HCP28S3_F11
CGGTACATGATACGATGATATCCATCACTCCCGGCTCTGTTTTTGAGGTAAATAAAAATCGTCAAAGCCAGTAAAATCAATAGATTTAGGCTTGACAGAATAGGAAGGAATGAAAGATGGTAAAACCGATAATGAAAGATGTGTTCTTTCTGGGACAAAAATCAGAACCTGCTACAAAGGCAGATCTGCAGGTAGGAAAGGATTTACAGGACACTTTACAGGCAAATCGTGCCGGTTGTGTAGGTATGGCTGCAAATATGATTGGTGTGAAAAAGAGGGTGATCATTGTAAATATGGGATTCGTAGATGTTGTGATGTTTAATCCGGTTCTTCTGAGCAAGGATACTCCATATGAAACAGAAGAAGGATGTCTATCGCTTACCGGTGTGAGGAAAACAACACGATATGAAAATATCGAAGTGGAATATTATGATATGAATTGGAAAAAGCAGCGGCAGAAACTGAGTGGATGGCCGGCACAAATTTGTCAGCATGAACTGGATCATCTGGAAGGAATTTTAATTTAAGTATATCAGATGGAATATGACTTCCGCTTCTTCAGGCGGTGAACAAGAAATATATATCAGTGGCGGGTGTCAATCCCCATCTGATATACGCTCCGCGAGGATGCGCAGGGATTCGGATTAGTGTTTTGTCTGCTTTGCAGACCCGAATCCCGCGCCAAGACTCGCGAGCGAGTCTTGAATAAAATTACGGGAGTGATCGATTATGGCATCGGAACGAACCGATGAATTATACAAGATTTTGCTGGACAGAGGATATCCCAAAGAGTTCTGTGCAGAAATTGCCTTTAAAAATATGAATACAGATTACACCGCCACCCGGATGCTTGGCTATTTGTACCGGGTAAGTGATCCCCGAATCGAGGATCTGGTGGATGAGATGCTTGCAATCTTAAGTGACAGAGATGCAATCATCCAGAAAAAAGAAATGGAACATGCCCAAGCTGTGATCAATGAGATTTACAGAAATGGGCTGTAAAAAAGTTTAGTTATTATGGAATAAGAAAATGATTCGAAGATTTGAAACAAGAGATCTGGACGAAGTAATGTCCTTATGGCTTCATGCAAATATTGAGAGCCATTCTTTTATAGAAGCAGATTACTGGAAAAAGAATTATGATATGGTCAGAAAACTGATTCCTGAAGCAGAAGTATTTGTGGCAGAAGAAAATGAGAAGATTCAGGGATTTATTGGTTTGACGGATACTTATATAGCCGGGATCTTTGTAAAGGCAAAAGAACAATCAAAAGGAATCGGAACAGAGCTGCTTCGCACCGTTATGAAGCTAAAGGATCAATTGAATCTTAACGTGTATAAGAAAAATATGAGAGCGGTAGTGTTCTATCAGCATCGTGGATTTAAAATTGTGAATCAGAAAATAGATGAAAATACATCAGAAGAAGAATATACGATGGAATGGCATCGTCAGGCGGGAGGTAAAAATGAAGACAGTACTTGTTTATGCGTCTGTACATCATGGAAATACAAAGAAACTGGTGGAGAAAATTGCAGAGGAATGTAAGGTTGATCTGATTGATGCCGTGCAGCAGCCAAAGGCAGATTTGTCGGATTATGACCGGATTGGTTTTGCATCCGGTATTTATTTTTCAAAATTTCATCAGACAATCTTAAAGTTTGCTTCAGAAAATCTGCCGGAAAATAAAAAGGTATTTATGATCTGTACTTATGGTGGAAATGCAGCATATAAATCACTGGAAGTTATTTTGAAAGAAAAGAAAACGGACATTATTGGAAAATTTGGCTGTAAAGGATATGACACTTTTGGACCGTTTAACAAGATATAGCAAGAATTCTCCCACCTCTTTAGGTGGCGAGATGAATTGCAAAAAAATGCGAGAGAACACTTGTTCTAATGTGCCGGATGTGGTACAATATAATCAGTCGAATAAAAGAAAGGATTGATTATAATATGGATTTGGATAATAATGCACATTCAGTATTTTTGTTATATTATCATTTGATTATGGT
>NZ_JBQHUC010000087.1:0-1998 GCF_052065395.1 Bariatricus sp. HCP28S3_F11
GCGCGCTCTAACGGGTGAAAGTCGTGTGTTCTGCAAGCTGTTATCAGCTTGCCAGTGAAAGCCTGGTCAAGGTAATCGCCAGTGAGCCTTGTAGCGAACCTCCAATGCCTTTGGGTGACCGATTGTGTTGAAGCGAGGTATGCCTGTGAGAAACAGGTGCAAAATAGCAGTCCGTAACATAAAGTGAATCCTGTAGCATCGTTACGTTAGCCCTGTAAGGGACAAGAGGGAGTCGAGTCACTGACTTTCTGACGAAGACCATGGAAGATGTGGAGATACTGGAGTACAGCATTGAAGAACCCTTCGGTGTAGAGGGAGCGGAATGTTATGAAAGTTGATAACGGAACAGAAGAGATCTCATACCATCATATAACCACAAGTATGTAACTGAGGATATAAGCACGCATGCGAAATTTCTCGGGAAGTGGTATGAGAAGTCGGAGGAGCCCATAGTATCTATGAACTATTGGTAAGAAAAACAATGGGAGAAAAGGGGCTCTGCTTTAATCAAGATTAACGGGAAGGTAAGGGATAGTGCATGCCAAATATTGGACAACAACACTCAATAGAAAAATCACGACAACTTCAACGTAATCTATACCTGGCAGCCAAAAAGGATAAGCAACGCAGATTTCATGCGTTGTATGACCGTATCTTTCGCCTGGATATTTTGTGGCGGGCATGGAAAGAAGTGCGAGAAAACAAGGGGAGCGCTGGGATTGACGGCATTACCTTTGAAATGATTGAGGAATACGGAGTAGAAGAATACTTGTTGGATATTCAAGAGGATTTGAAGAATAAGAAATACAGACCCAAGCCGGTAAAGAGAGTATACATTCCAAAACCGGATGGGAAGCAAAGACCATTGGGAATACCGACTATTAGAGACAGGATTGTGCAACAAGCCTGTAAGATAGTGATAGAACCTGTCTTTGAAGCAAACTTTCTAGATAGTTCTTATGGATTTCGCCCTAAAAGAGATGCAAAACAGGCTACAGAAAAAGTGAAAAAAGAATTGTATAAAAACTGGTATGTAGTAGACGCAGACATACAGGGATACTTCGACAACATCAATCATGAAATACTACTGGGATTAATAAATCGTCGCATCAGTGATAGAAGGGTCATTAAGTTATGCAGACAGTGGTTACAAGCAGGAGTCATTGAAAATGGGAAATATTATCCAACGGAAAAAGGCTCACCGCAAGGAGGAGTCATTAGTCCGTTGTTAGCAAATATCTATCTTCATGTATTGGACTCCTACTGGGGAAAGCATAAGGAACTGGGCGTCATAGTCAGATATGCAGATGATGCAGTGATTGTGTGCAGAACAAGAAAAGATGCAGAATTAGCGTTTGAGCATCTGAAAAGAATAATGACTAAGTTGAAACTGACGTTGAATCCGCAGAAAACAAAGATTGTAGACATGAATAAGGAGAACTTTGACTTTCTTGGATTCCGTTACCAGAAGTTTGGTAAAACCAAAAGTGGACGGAAGTTGCCTTATATGATGCCTAGTAAAAAGGCGATGGAAAAGGTAAAGGATGCAATCAGAGTAATTACTTGCAGAAAATCAGCCTATGAGGGTCTGGAGCAAAAGGTGGAAAAATTAAATCCACTCATAAGAGGATGGAGAAACTACTTTCAGCATGGAAACTCAACAAAACGATTTAAACAGCTTGATGAATACGTGTGGATGAAGCTATGGAGACGGGTGTATTACAGGCGAAAACAGAAGAAATACAGAGGGCATGTGTTGTATGGATTTCGAAAGTGGTATGCAACCAGTGGAATAGAGTACTTTTATTATCTAAATAAGAAAAGATATGTGGCAGTCTTTTGAATGCTGTGGGAAGAAGATTATCGGAAAGCCGTGTGAGGGAGAACCTCATGCACGGTTTGAGGTGGCAGGCGATGGAAACGGAAACTACCGCGCCATCGCTTGACCCTACCCGAACATGCCCAGGTAGTGGGAAATGTATAGCCGAACAGCAAGGG
>NZ_JBQHUC010000088.1:0-1922 GCF_052065395.1 Bariatricus sp. HCP28S3_F11
GGTAGTGTCAAAAACTACCTGTTTTTTTGTCCCAAAATTCAATAAAAACCTTGATTTTATGGGAGAATGCAAATAAAAAGAGCATTGACCTCCCTTTTTCTGGTATAATGTCCTCGACCAAAATTCCAAAACACCAAAGGAGACAATGCTCATGGACATTATACAATACTTACTTTCTGTTATTCAATATCTTTATCAGCAGAATTGCTGGCTGATTACTTTTATCTGCAAATATATTCCACTGAAACAGTGGGCTTTTGACGATTCTCACTCTCCAAAGTACCAGAAACTCAAAACAGACGAACTTCCTAAAATGGAAATCCATCACAACGACTGGGACTGGCAGCTCCTGATCCCCTACTATGAATTCAAGTATCACAAGAAGATCAAACCCGTCTCACGCCGCAAAGAATGTGATATCCCCGAGGACTGCAAGTGTCCCTGCTGTAATGCCCCTCAACCTTATCTCTACCGCAACAACGGCAGGAAAGGTCAGATCAAATGCAAGGTCTGCGACACAAACTTTTCACCGGATGATAACCGTTTCTCTAAAGAGTACACCTTACGCTGCCCCCACTGTGGAAATGCTCTGGTACATAAAAAAGACAGGAAACACTTTATCGTCCACAAATGCGTGAATCCCAAATGCCCTTACTATCTCCACAATCTTAAAAAAGTAGATAAGGAACATCTTGAAAAAGCTTATGGCAAGAACGAATACAAGCTACACTACATCTACCGTGAATTCACCGTGGATTTCTTTAAAATGGATCTGGATTCCCTCCCGAAAAATGCTTCTTCCCTGAAGTTCAACAAGTTCGATTCCCACGTGATGTCACTGTGCCTGACTCTTCACGTTAACCTCGGGCTCTCCCTGCGGAAAACCTCCCAGGCTTTGAAGGATCTTTATAACATCCGGATCTCACACCAGCAAATCGCCAACTACTGTAAAACTGCTGCTATCTGTGTAAAACCTTTCGTGGACAACTATGACTATCATGCCGGCAGCACTTTCACTGCTGATGAAACCTATATCAAGATCCGTGGTATCAAAACTTATATCTGGTTCATTATGGATGCTGCGAAGCGCTCCATCATCGGTTACCAGGTCTCTGACAACCGCGGCGTCGGTCCCTGTATCATGGCAATGCGCATGGCTTTCCGACATTTCAAAGAGCTTCCAAAAAACTTCCGCTTTATCGCAGACGGTTACAGTGCCTATCCACTGGCTGCCCAGCAGTTCTTCCATGAATTTGGTGATGCCTTCAAGTTCTGCATTACCCAGGTGATTGGGCTTACCAACGACGATGCGGTTTCCAAAGAGTTCCGTCCATTCAAGCAGATGATCGAGCGCCTGAACCGAACCTATAAAGCGTCCTACCGGAAAACAAACGGATTTGACAACATCGACGGTGCCAACTATGACCTTGCTCTGTGGGTTGCATACTATAACTTTCTGCGTCCTCACAAACACAACAACTATAAAGTCCTGAACACAGTAGAAATGCTGGAAGGCGCTGACAATATGCCCGGAAAATGGCAACTGCTGATCTTCCTTGGTCAACAGACAATTCTAAATCTCCAGAAACAGAAAAATGCGTAAATGGAGCGGAACCGTTGTCAGGAGGACCGTGGAATACCAGAGCACGAAGTGCGAGGATATGCCGCGAAAGCCTCTTGACATAAGGTTCACGGATTATCCTGTTTAGCAGAAAAGGGGCAAGTGCGCCCTTTTCCTGCCTTCCGGCGAGGACAGGTCCGGGCAGAGCCCGGAATCGGGTCAAGGGACTGGTCCCTTGCAGGTTCTTAGGGCAGCGCCCTGAGCCCCCGGAGGGCCTTCCGTCTTATATATTTGCAATTTTCAAGGTTCGTTTGAGCCTGTTTTTTTCGGCCCAGTTTTTCATAGATTACTTGACACTACC
>NZ_JBQHUC010000089.1:0-1897 GCF_052065395.1 Bariatricus sp. HCP28S3_F11
TATAGCCTCTTCTCTGACTTCTCCGATTGAGCCACTTAAACAACAGCCATTTTGTTTGCGTAAGAAAGTTCTTCACTTCCCTTGTATTGTCGGTCACTCCGTAATACTGATAGTGTCCTCTCAGTTTTGCATTGATTGTTTTAATTAACTGCTCCAATGGCATTGTTCTGTGTGCCTTTATCCAGTCTTTCATTGCTTTGATTTTACTCCGAAATTTCTTCTTACTGGTCTTTACCCTACAACGGTAAAAGCACTTCTTTCCGTCCATTCCGCAATAAAATGTGAAGCCAAGAAAGTCAAAGGTATCTGGCTTTCCTTCTCCTCTTGCTTTTCGGTTTTGCCTGGCAAACCTCCCAAATTCCAGAATCTTTGTCTTTTCCTCTGCTAATTCTAGCCCATACTTTCCAAAGCGTTCTTCCAGTCTCTGCTTAAAAACTTCCGCTTCGTATCGGTTCTGGAAACAACAAACAAAATCATCACAGTAGCGAATAAGATAACTTTCTCCCTTGCATTGTCGCTTTACGATTACATCAAACCAGTTATCCAGTACATAGTGTAAATATATATTTGCAAGTATCGGGCTGGCTCCGTTTCCCTGTGGGGTTCCTCGTTCGCTGTCAAGATATTTTCCATTTTCCATGATTCCTGCTTTTAAAAATTTCTCGATTATTTCAAGGAATTTTCTGTCAGCTATATCATGCGACAGCATCTTCATCAACCATTCATGGTCTACATTATCAAAGAATCCTTTGATATCTGCTTCCACCACATAGTTCGTCTTTCGATACTGCACCATTTCTATGATTTCTCTTACCGCCTGATGACAGTTCCTGTTTGGGCGGAATCCAAAGCTCTCATTATAAAACTTTGGCTCATAAATCTGCTCCAGTATCTGTGCAATCGCATTCTCCACCAGTTTATCCTCATAACAGGAGATTCCCAGTGGTCTCATTTTGCCTTTTGTTTCTTTCGGAATATAGACTCGCCTTGTTGGATTTGGGCAATAGCTTCCGCTTTTCATCCGTTTTACAAGATTCGCAAGATTTTCCTCAAGATTCAGCTCATAATCCTCTTTTGTTACCTTGTCAATTCCATATGCTTTCTTCTTATCCATTGTTTTATGAATTGCTCGAAGCGTATCTACATTGATATAGGACGCAAGATTCTGTACCTTTCTGTCGGTTCTGTTTGCTTTTGCAATATTGTACTGTATTCCAAGCAACTCATTTACCATGTTCATCAGCTCTCTTTCGTCTGCATAGTTCCTAATTACTTGAAGCTATAAAGTGCACAGCCCTTTTCTCCATCTGCTTTCACAGACTTCTCCGATACTATGGCTGTGTCGGACTTCCTGCCACTCATTTGAATTCCTGACGCATTTCTTTGTTTTGGTCTCCATACCCCTTGGGGGAAATGACAGGATCTCAGCTGTTCCGATAACATACTTATCATCAACCTCGCCAAGCTCTCAGACTGGGGGATGCCGTTGTGGCCTCACCATATCGGCCATAGCAGTGTTGTCTACTGCGTAACAGAACACATCGACCATTTCCAACCTCGTAATAATTTCCCAGCTCAATCACTTCACTTTCGTTTCGGCTCTGTTGCTCCCTGTCCTACGCTTAAACCTGACGTTACCGTTTTGGTTCCAAGGACTCGGTACAGGCGGTTGGTTAGACCTTACCTGATAGGATTTTCCTACTGTATTGTTATCAGCTTACCAAAGTTTGCGGAATTCCTTCCGCACACTAGGGGAAATCAGCTATGCTGATTTCGCAGCTCGCACCTGTTTGATATTACATCATCTATCACTTTCCGGCGATATTTCACAACCATAATCAAATGATAATATAACAAAAATACTGAATGTGCATTATTATCCAAATCCATATTATAA
>NZ_JBQHUC010000090.1:0-1885 GCF_052065395.1 Bariatricus sp. HCP28S3_F11
AGGTAGTGTAAAGTAGCCTATGAAAAAATGGAGCTGAAAAAAAAGGCTCCATGGGAACCTTGAAAATTGCAGATATGTTAGTTTTCGGCAGCGTACGCCACCCTTGACGGCACACCAAAACAATGCTCTGAACGTCTTACCGACGGCGAAGAACTCAAGAACAGATAGGTTTCTCCGTCTGATCCACAGCATTGTAGCATTGTTTTGGTGTGCCATCAAGGGCAGAGCCAGAACCTGTGGTTCTGGTGGCTGGATATTTTACCTCCGGCTCGGAATCTAAGAACAGATAGTAGATTCGCTTTGTTGCTTCAGGATTGCCTGCTGACCAAGATAGATGAGAAGCTGCCATTTACCGGGCATGTTTCCGGCACCTTCCAGCAGTTCTACTTTGTTGAGGGGTTCTTTGCCGCCGGATATCTCATGGGGACGCAGGAAGTTATAATAAGCAACCCAAAGAGAGACGCTGTGGACAGCACCATCCTCTGTACCATAGCCGCAGGTAATGCGGTAGGATTCCTTGAAAGTACGGTTCAGACGCTCGATGAGCTGCTTGAACGGGCGGAATTCTTTTGATACTTCATCATCATTTGTAAGACCGATGACCTGAGTGACGAAGACTTCCCAATCTTTTTCAATCTTAAACTGTTGGGCAGCAAGTGGATAGGCACTGTAACCATCTGCGATGAATTTCAAGGCTTTGCCAGGGAACTCCTTAAACTTATCAAATGCCATGCGCATGGTAAGGATACAGGGACCTACATCCCTGGAGGTTGAGACCTGATATCCGAGGATGGATCGTGAAACCTTGTCCATGATGAGCCAGACATAGGCTTTTACACCGCTAATCTTAATGTATGTTTCATCAGCAGCCAGTTCGTTGGAAGGATTGTAGTCATAAGAGTCTACAAAAGGTTTGATGATCACAGCGGCCGTTTTGGCATAGTTGTTGACCATGGTGTGGGAGATATCGATACCGTGGATATCCTTCAAAGCCTGGACGGTCTGGCGCAGGGAGAGTTTGAGGTTTACCCGATAGGTAAGGCACAGCCCCATGATATAGGCATTGTTCTTCTTATACTTGAAAGAGGTTGCCCATTTGGGAAGCTGGCTGAGGTCCATGTCGAAGAAGTTTACAGAGAACTCCCGGTAGAGATACCGCAGCTTGTATTTCCAGTATTCTGACTTAGGAAGATCTTTCGGAAGTTTTTTCAGATTCCGTTTGTAATAGGAGCAGTTGTCATTGACGCATTTGTGGACACGGAAGTGCTTACGGTCTTTGACAGGCTGCAGGGCATGGCCGCAGTAGGGACACTGGAGCTTCAGTGGGGCAGTTACTTTTTCGCCGTTGACAAAGGTCTGGCCACAGATCTTGCATTTGAACTGACCGCGGCCGCCTGTATTATCGTAGATGTACTCATGTGGTGCACCACAGAGAGGACATACGGTATCTTCAGGAACGGTGCGAGTCTTGCCTTTTTGGGTTTTGACCGGTTTGACGGCTTTGCCATAACGCAGGCGGTAATACTCGTTCCAGAGCAGCCAGTCCTGTTTGACGAAGGGTTTGATGATGGGAAGCTTATCAGTGAGGAACTTCTGATATTTGGGGCTGTGGAGTTCGTCATGGGCCCATTGTTTCAAAGGGATATATCTGCAGATAAAGAGAATAAGCCAGCAGATTTGCTGATGTTGTTCTTGAATGATAGTAAGTAAATAGAGTATAATGTTATCCATAAGCAATGATTTACCTTTCGTATTTTGTTGAGTTTGGTCACTTACATTATACATGAAAAAGGGGGGTCATTGCTTTTTTATTCGTAAAAAGTGATGAAATCCTTGAAAATATAAGGTTTTAAAGAAAAATAGGACTGTAAAACTTTACAGTACC
>NZ_JBQHUC010000091.1:0-1844 GCF_052065395.1 Bariatricus sp. HCP28S3_F11
GAGTGGATGGAATCCATGTCAAGGGTATAAAGCCATTGTTCTTTCAGTGACCTCCACTGGCGTTCGATTTTTGCCTTACTGGCTCCGTCACGGACTTTTGTGTGCAGGAGTACCGTGCCGATGGAGCCGCAGATTAGGGAAAGCTGTTCGTTAGAATAGCTACACCCATTATCGACATAAAGCTTCAAGGGGATCCCATAAGTCGCCACAGCCTGCTTGAACACTTTCTGGAAGTTATAAGCATTATCGTTATAGAACAGGCCGCCGCCAACCAGGAGACGGGAATGGTCGTCAATGATCATAATGCAGTAGACCCGCCTGCGTTTCCCGTCTTCTGTGATATAAGGCAGGTAACAGGTATCCGCCTGCCACATTTTTCCAAAGGAATCCTCTTCAAAAGCCTTGCGGTCCCGCATGCCTGGATTGCGTGCGGATTTGAGGTCATTATGCCGGATAAAGCGCTGGACAGCACAAACGCTGACCGTAGCCGGAATGAAGGAATTCTCCACAAGCTGTTTGTGGATCTGTGTGGCATTGAGCCTGGGGAAAGCCTCTTTCAGACGGTAGATCTCTTCTATAGCGGTATCAGGCAGGACCCTGGTAGCACCTTTATCAGAGCGTTCCTTTGGCATCAGGGCATCGATCCCGCCTGTCTGGTAGAGGGATACCCATTTGCTGATGGTCTTGGGGCTGTACTGAAAAATGGATCCATCCGGCAGGGTCAATGGTTTTTCTGTGATGCGGCGGTAATAAGCGTTCCTGGAAGCATCCGGAAAAAGGCCGTGGATCACAGGTGCGATCAGGGCGAGCCGGAACTGGGCGATTTTTGCGGCGTTAGAGAGTTGTTGTTTTTGATTTTCCATTAAGAAAGAACCTCCTTTGTGTTTTTTACCATTGTAGAAAACAGGAATGGAGGATGCCATCCCCATGGCGTGTGGCCGTGAAAAAACAGGGGGACAGCAATGGTGGCACGGTCTGGGAGGTGCCGTATTTTACAGTTTATCCAGAGGGATTACGGTGGGACTGTAGGAAGGAATACGCAGTCTGCTTTGTAAAGTCCATGGCGAAAGAGGAATAATCCGGTTTGATGGCAAGCATCAGCAGGAAATCCATTCCAGAGGTTTCAGAGTCCTCCAGGATGCCGAGCCATTCCCGCTTATGCTGCTGAAAGAGCTGCTTCCATTTATACAACTGGTTTCGGGTAATGCAGAAACGTTCACAGAGGCGCTCCAGGGAAGAAATGTGCAGGAAGGCTTCTGCCAGGACACGAAGGATAAAGAAAAGGCTATAGCTGGAATAAGGGATGATCAGGTCCGGGAGGACCGCATGGGTATGTCCACAGCTTTGGCAGGCCAGACGAAGGACAGTCACTTCTGTAGTGACGGGTACCCCACAGATAAAGTCAATGATCCGGCGTCCATAATAGGCATGGATCTGGCAATGGAAAGAGGAGCCACAGACAGGACAGGTCTGCTTTTCCGGGCAGAATGTATCCATGTAGGAATCAAACAAAACTTTTGATGATTTTTTTATGCGAATTATCTTGCAAAAGAGGGCATTTTTTCTTATCATAAGGATGGTACTGTACAGAGGCCGTATTAAGTGGGACATAGATCCCGGACAAGGCCGGTGCAGGCTTGAGTGAGAGAAAGAACAAACTTTGGTAGGGGATGTTCTTTCTCTTTTTTTATGGTTACAAGCTAACTATAACGGAAACGGAAAAAAGATACAAGAAAAAAGCGCGCCGTAATTACAGGCACGTACAAAGAGACATCATTATGGAACTGATATAATAATTCGCTGTTTTTGTGCAGGAGACAGGAACTTTATTTTGCGAGACGACA
>NZ_JBQHUC010000092.1:0-1806 GCF_052065395.1 Bariatricus sp. HCP28S3_F11
GGAAGCGTTCATTCGAAAGATTGACCGCCACAAGCGTAAAGCCTGGCTGGAAATCGAAATGTTCGGAAGAATGCAGAGAGTTGAAGTGGGATTGGAAATTATTTCCAAAACTGTGTAAAAAATGGAACTGAAATAACTACGTTGCTAGAAACATCATTTTTTATACGATAAAAATACTGGTCATAAAAGAAAGTGCCATAAATGCAGGGCAAATAAATGCCCACAGGCATCGAAAGATTTGAGGGTCGGGAAGAAAAATGTATAAAAGGAATACATCGCATTGGTTCAAGCACTGGGATTTTATTTTGTTGGATTTCATATTAATAGAAGCTGCGTTCTATGTGGCGTATGTGGTACGAAATGGAGACCTGACTTTGCAGATGGATACGTTCATGCGAAGCATCTTCATTGTCCTGGGGCTGATTGATCTGGTGATGGGATTCCTGATGGAAACATATCGGGGTGTTCTGAGACGGGGATACTGGATGGAAGCGAAAGCAGTCGCACGACATGTGATCGTTGTCTGCGCCGGTGTCATCGTCTATCTTTTTGTAATTAAAGAATCTGCACATTCTTCGCGTCTGGCGATGTTTTATTTTCCGCTCATTGCATGGAGTTTCCTTTTTATAGGAAGATGTATTTTGAAAATGTGGCTGAGAAGCCACCGGGAACCGGCTGCCGGAAAACGGGGCATTATGCTGGTCGGATCAAAAAAGAATTATGAAGAACTTCTTAACAACTTTACCGATAATCCATACAGTGAATTCAAGGTTACCGGAATCGGGATCGTGGATGAAGAAGGCGAAAGAAGAGAATTCCATGGACTTCCGGTTATTTACGGAGTGGATAAGATCGCTGAATATTTGAAAACAGCCTGGACAGATGAAGTGATGTTCAGCATTCCGAATGAGATACCGCTTCCGGAGAAGCTGATTGATGAATGTGGAATCATGGGACTTACGGTGCATCTGAAGCTGGCAAGGCTGAAAAAAGAGAAGATGCGTCAGATGGTGGAGGAGATTGAAGGATATACGGTGATCTCCAGCAGCATCAATATGGCATCGCAGAAGCAGGTGTTTGTGAAACGGCTTATGGACATCGTGGGAGGACTTATCGGGCTGATCGGTACGGCGGTTATCTTTGTTATTGTGGCACCGTGGATCTATGTGAAATCTCCGGGACCGATCTTCTTCAGTCAGATCCGGGTTGGGAAGAATGGAAGGAAGTTTAAGATCTATAAGTTCCGAAGCATGTATATGGATGCGGAGGAACGGAAAAAAGAACTCATGGCGCAGAATAATATCAAGGACGGCATGATGTTCAAGATGGATAATGACCCGAGAATCATTAAAGGAATTGGAAATTTTATCCGGGACTATTCTCTGGATGAATTTCCGCAGTTCTGGAATGTTCTGAAGGGGGATATGAGTCTGGTTGGGACTAGGCCGCCTACAGAAGATGAGTGGGAGAAGTATGATCTTCATCATCGGGCCAGGTTGGCGATCAAGCCGGGGATTACCGGAATGTGGCAGATTAGCGGACGGAGCGATATTACCGACTTTGAAGAAGTTGTGAGGTTGGATACGGAATATATTAAGAACTGGGATTTGGGGCTGGATATTAAAATTCTGCTGAAAACAGTGTTGGTTGTGATTGGAAAAGATGGGGCGAAATAGAAAGCTCTATTTAGCAATGTCTACCCTAAACTCCCATGCCCGCACACTTGGCACCACCATAAATGAAACTGTGTAAGCCGGAAGGTATTGAGTTTGTTTATGCCGTTCTGTATACTTATAGTAACGGCAA
>NZ_JBQHUC010000093.1:0-1783 GCF_052065395.1 Bariatricus sp. HCP28S3_F11
GTAACTATTCAGAACCACCCTTATTCAAAGATGAAATCAGGGTGGCCTGAGATCGCATTTTTGATTGCTTCGTAAGCATTGTATCCCTGCTTATGTGCCGTACCAACGTAGGACATGATTTTCAGATAATCTCTGGCACCTTCCTCAGTTCGGAAGCATCCGGATACTTTAGTCTTGACTTTTATCATCCGAAGATCACGTTCTGCCTGGTTATTATCAAACGGAACCATAAAGTTATGGATAAAAAGGCAGACTGAGGCCTTGTAATTCGCAAGACGTTCTACAAGGGCAAGGATTTTTCCTTTTTTCTTCCGACCACGTTTTTTCTTCGTGGTTTCGGGAAGTGGATTTTCCTTCCGGGCCTGTTCGATGAGTTCATCATACTTCTTATCGAACTTATGATAGTGATAATAGCTCAGAGAGTCCTTACCTTTCTCTATGGCTTTATCTTTGACCTTTTTCATTTCCACTAAAAGGTCTATAAATGCAGATGCCCATTTCTGCTCAGGATGATTTTCATCAATCCCTGTTAATTCACGGAGAAGATGGGCACAACAGACTGCATGCTGCACATCCGGATAATTCCAGTAGGAAGCCCAGCAGTCATGCATGGCGATCCCTTTGAATTCCGAGAGAACACCGCATTGCTCCATGCCTGCAGTTCCACGTTTGGGACTGATAGCAAGATATGTGTATTCACAGTTTGAGGCATCATGAACCCACCAGAGTTTTTTATCCACTCTGGTTCCGGTTTCATCGAAATGTCCAAGCGCGGAACCGATCATCTTATCCTTGATCTTAGCTACTGTTTCACTCAGACTGTCAGCACATCTTTTTACCATGCTGCTGATCGTTCCTGTTGCAATCGGAATGTTAAATACTCCGGAAAGAATCTCATGGGTGCGTTTGATGCTGACTGCACCTACGGTATTTAATGCAACTGCTAATGCCTGAAGGTTTTCGCCATACTGTACGGCTGCTTTTACGTCAGAAGGGAAAGCACCTCTGCGTGTATCTCCGTACAGCATACAGATTGGAAGTTCCAGTGCCTGATGCTCCGTTACATTGACTGTAACAACCGCATCAATAACATGGCGTTTCTCAGCGATACACGCAGTGCCCTTGCATATCTGATAATGCGGGCATCCTTCACATGCGGAAGGCATATGTTTGACTATTTCATCCGGAGCTGTTATTACCGATAAATGTGTCCCCTGATGTCCGTTTTGACCACCAACCTTTTTACCGGATGGTTTTCGCAGACTCTTAGGGGCAGGCTTTTTGAAACCATCACTTGAAGGTGGTTTGGAACTGTTTTTGGAGTTCTTATTAAGCTGTTCCTTCAGTTCTTGTATGGTCTGATTTAACTCAGCAATAGTTGCAGTGAGCATTTCATTCTGCTTGAGTAATGAAGCATTCTGTTCAAGCAATTGCTGAACCATTTCAAGTGTAACATTTACTGGCATTCAGACCACCTTCTTCCGTTAATTTGATACTTCTATTTTAACGGAAAATGACCCAAAAAGCGAATCGTGTCATTTTGATATACTGTCAAAATGACGGTGGATAAGTAGTAAAAATCAAAGGATAACGGCCAATAACGCTCGGATAAAATCCACAAATAGAACGTTATCTGACTGTAATCGAAGATTTATAGTTTAGTTATCCACAAGCAAAAAGCACTTGGCAGTTGCATTGAAAAGTTATCCACTTTTCGCAATAAAGCCATGGCAAAACAGAAATTTTATTTTCTCCGTTTTGCCCAAAAATCAATGTACTCTAA
>NZ_JBQHUC010000094.1:0-1749 GCF_052065395.1 Bariatricus sp. HCP28S3_F11
TCCCCTTGCCTTTCGTATTTGCCGCCCAGTTCCTCAAATAATGATTTTGCCATTGTCTGTTACCTCCACATTCTTTTTTATTTTGAATGTCCGCAAAATCCGTCCTACATCCCAACTACAACCATCCGGCCGTTTTTATGACTGTACTCACAAGTAGACAGGGTAAGTAACTGATCCCCATATTCAGCCATGACTCCTGTGTTGTAATAGGACTTCTTTATACAAATATCAACAAAGTTTTTATATTCCAGAAGCGTTTCTGCCTTAGTAAATGCGTAATACGCAAAATCGTTCCCTGTATAGACAGGAACAGCAAAGCAAGCCATCACCTCATAAATTTCATCGCCATGAAGAGTGCTGTAAATTATCTTTTTATGCTCCTGATAGAAAGATTCGTTCTTATACTTATCAAGATCTGCAAACATTGCACCACTGTTCATGTGATGACCGTAAATGATCAGGTTATCAAAATTCTCCGGGTCACAAATCTCAGCAATAAAAGGAGTTCCACTTATGTCATATTTCTGGTTGAAATTCTTTCTTAAGTAGTAATTCTTTTCTTCCGGATGATACATGACCGGATAATCAATGTGTGTATCCTCAATTTGAATCCACCCTACACAGTCCGGATTCTTTTCATGTAGTTCTAGAAGACCCGGATTGATATTTGGCTCATCCTCTGAGTTATCTTTTGAATTCTCCGGATATTCCTGATCAAATACTTCCCTGATTTCTTCAAATGCTTTATCGCTTTTATGATCTTCCAATTTCATCCCTGCCAGTATGTAGATACTGACAGAGATACAGAAGAGTGAGAGTAGCAACATGATTCCTGAAAAAAGCTTTCTCATGATTTTTGGGAAGCCTCCCATTCTTTTCGGGCTTCCACTTCCTCCGGCTTAGTTGTCATCAGACTGTATAACTTCAAAGATTTATCAAACTTATCCTTGAATGGAATGATGGTGCTTCCATAGAACAGAAGCCCCTCACCTTCACCGGAATTTGTTACATAAGATAACTGGTATGGAGAAATATTCAGCTGTTTTGCAAGAATCTGTCTGTCACCGGCAGCCTGATTGAGCATCAGTATAAAGTCGCTGTTTTATAGTGATAGGTAAGCCTCTGATATCATCTCGGGCTTTTCCCCCACTCCACACCGTGCATGCGACTTTCACCGCACACGGCGTTCCATCGGTTAGTATTTTTCATTGTCTAAACAATCAACCTTTGAATAGAATAAAGACTGTAGTAGTTGAAATAAGATTAAATAGGTTGCATGGAAGCCAACTCACGAAGGTGGTTAACCTTTATAAGCTGTTTGTTATCTAGCTGTAGTAAATCCATATATTTGTAAATAGTTTCCGCTTTTGAAGCATGAATGAGTTTATGGACGGAATTCTTTATGAGAATAAGATTCTCATAGGCATCCGTACCGCCTAAATGTCGAGGTAACTTATGATGGCAATGAATTTCCCCAACAGAGGAGAATTCAACACCGGTTATAGCACATTTTCCCCATTGGGCTGAAAAGAGAGATATTCGATTGTCTGCGTATTCCGCACTATTGGAATAGACTGGTTGACGCATGAGAGCCAACATCATAGGGATGTTGATTCTCAGACAGTTGTGAATACCTTCACTGTTGGACAGCGAATTGAGGGAGACGCAAACGACAAATTATTTTTCCGTCCTTTAAAGAATCGACCGCGCAGTCTGGGAGCTAATGGCAGATTGACAGCGATAATACGG
>NZ_JBQHUC010000095.1:0-1720 GCF_052065395.1 Bariatricus sp. HCP28S3_F11
TGTTGGACAGCGAATTGAGGGAGACGCAAACGACAAATTATTTTTCCGTCCTTTAAAGAATCGACCGCGCAGTCTGGGAGCTAATGGCAGATTGACAGCGATAATACGGCACATTATTGGAGAGTATTGAAAGATCACGGAGCCCCATAGAGCTCCGTGATCTCAGTGTTATTAATCTGTGTATTTTTCCAGACTGCCCAGTTCTTCAAGATGGCACAGTCCGCTTGCGACCGTCACTGCATCCACCTTTTTCAGAAGTCCGGAAAGACGCTCTGTATTCCAGAACAGATCCCGGTAGCTGGACAGTTCACTTCCTACGTCGTGGTTTGGTATACAGATATAGTTCCCATAGCTGTGTTTCCCTGCGATTACGTGGAAGTAAGTCCCACGGCCAGAGATCTCTGCTTCGTAACAGGAGCCCGAATGTCTGATAAGCCGGATCTCCCCGTTCCATCGTTCTTTTCGTTTCCCTCTTGTAAGAGTACATTGATATTCCATAGCACATCCTCCTACATCAGGTTCTGGTTACTGACAGCCGCAAGGATCACTTCTGCATCGATCGACTTTTTCTCCATTTGTGAGCCAAGGGCAAGGGCATCCGTCATCAGATTGTCGATCAGACGGGGATTTCCCTGGGAATGGCTGTGGATGGCAGAAAGAGCGGCTTTTTCTATCATGGTCTCGCTTCCACCGGCACAGGTGAGTTTATGGAGGACATACCGTGCCACCTCATCATCCGATAGGCCGGAGAAGTTATAGTGGACAGTGATCCTCTGACGCAGTGCTTCATGAACGGGGCGGCTCAAAGTATTATTCAGGTGGGATTCGCCGCAAAGGATCAGGGTAAAACAGTTTACGGAATCATACCCGTAATTCATCAGCATCTTGATGTCGTTCAGAATGCCGGTGGAGAGATACTGCGCTTCGTCAACCGCCAGGAGGAGTGGCTGACGCTTCTCTTTATAGAGATACCAGACCTGCTCCTGGATCGCCTTGAACATTCCTGGTTTCCCACCTTTGTCACTGACGCCGAGGGCGGCGCAGAACTGGCGGTAAAATTCCATGACACTGATGGTGGACAGGCAGATGTACTCCATGTGGTACAGATTTGGGTTCAGACTTTTGGAGAAACAGCGCAGGCAGAACGATTTTCCCATGCCGGGACGGGCGGTGAACACACCGATCCCCCGTGCATCCTTTAGGTAATCCAGCCGCTGGGTCATTTCTGTCATGTCATGGGAAAGGAATCGGTCTTTCTCTTGTATCATTTGCTTGTCAAAGGGATTAAAGGAAAGCCCATAATACGCAAGAGACATTATTTTTCACCTCCCATCCGGGAATAATCAAGGGTTGGTGTGTTATTCCGCTTTGTCCGGCAGTTTTCGTTACGGTCTGTCTGCCGGATGGGGTAATGTTCCCCTTCGTAAAGAATGTAGGCGGTGGACATATCATCCGGTAGGAAACGGATCTCCACTTTGGTGGCGATGAACTGCATGGGAACATCGTAATACGTCCGGTCGATAGAGACAGTGGCATCCCGGTTGACCCTGCGGGTCACACGGTTCATAAAACATTCGTCCAGCCATGCCCGGGATCCCGGCATCTTTACCTGCATGCAGGTGCGGCGGTACCGTTCCAGTGGGATATCCCGGATCCCGGAATGGTAAGAGGTATTATGGTTGCGGATATAGCCTGAGAGGAGACGGTTGAATTCTTCGAG
>NZ_JBQHUC010000096.1:0-1635 GCF_052065395.1 Bariatricus sp. HCP28S3_F11
CCTGAATTATTCATGAGCATATAAAAATGCTCGATACTACAAAACCTTGAACCAGCTCCCATGAAATCAATCGAGTTATCCACAAAAATGGGTAGACTATCCCCTTGAAATCCGATTGAGTTACTTTGAACTGTCAAGGTACGTTAATAGTTGCTATTCCAACTGTACAGTCAGCTGTTGGATATTCTCCAGTGTCCTGTAGAACTCCTTTTTATAAGGACAGCTACTGCATAGTTTGAATGTTATATATCTTGCTGAACGGACTGCTCTTGCAGCAATCTTTATCAGCTTTAAACGAATGGTATCCACCTGTTGCTTTCTCATATTTGCAGGGAGTACCAGTCGCCTAAACCAATTGAATAAGTTGTAGGCGAGCATATGAAGTCTCATGCGGTTGGCATTTACTACTTTGGAATGACTGCTGACAGCAGCAAAGTCAAATCCACCTTTGCCCTCTTTTATGAAATTTTCCATCTTGCCACGCCCACAGTAAAACTGGATGATCTGATACGGTTCCATATCCATGTTTGTAACAATAAAGGTGTACATATGCGTCAGCTGACCGTATGGTTTTTCTATCTTGAAAACCACGCGCCTTGGATAATCCCAGGAGCTGGCCTGATACAGGAATTCACCATAAGTTACAGCATAGCTGATCTGGTCCTCTTTGGTTGCTTTGTATAAATCTTCATCTTTATCCGAAGCAAGAGCCACGAGTGAAGAATTCTGTTTTAAGCGGATGGCATAGGAACAGCCATTCATCTCGCAGGTTTTATAAAGTTTGGGAGATGAGAATCCACTGTCACCACGAAGGTATGTTTTGATGCCTCTTTCCAGATATTCCTGAAAAAGGGGTTCCATAAATTTATCTGCACCATTGCTGCAGTGGAGTGTTCCATCACGAAGTTCTGCCTTCAGCAGATCCCCGGTCAGACCATCATAGCAGAGCAAAGGATGGTATCCGTGTGCCTGATAATGGAAGTTGAAGCTTTCCCCTTCCTGATTGCCGTAGGTGCCAAATAAAGTACTGTCCAGATCCAGAAGCATATGCTCCGGACACTTTATGGAATAGATGATATCCCTAAGGCTTTTATCAATGTCATCAAACTGCAGGAGTGTATCTTCATCCATACGGTTGAAAAATCTTGATAGTGTTGGCTGTGAAGCCAGACTGTTCTTTTCAAGAATGGCATTGAAAACAGGATCAATGGTCAGTTCATCAGCACAGTCATCTTCAAAGTATGCAGAGATGATCTGATAAATCATCTGCATCAGGTTTTCATCATCTTTGTGGAAACGGACTGACGTATCATTGGTTTTAAATTTCTTTTTGATCAGCTTGGTGAAGCCGATCTTTGCAGCGAATTCTTTTATCAGGAGAAGTCCTGCATCGGAGGATAAATCGCCTCCGTCAAAATTTATTTTAATCTGCCTATTGCTTTCTAATGATAAGGTGTTTACAATACTCATAAAGGGCTCCTTTTGTTGGTATTATTTGAGATTCGACACCTTAATTATATCACAAGTGGATGCTCTTTTTTCATTCACTTGATAGGTGAAAAGCAATATTCAGTTAAAATACAGTAACAACGTGGCTTTCAGCCACTTTCACGGCACAACCGTGAATAATTCAGG
>NZ_JBQHUC010000097.1:0-1598 GCF_052065395.1 Bariatricus sp. HCP28S3_F11
ATCCCTGGAAGATTGTTGTATCCCTGATATCCATCCGTTTCCAGGTATCCGCTGTAGCCTTCCAGGAACTCCCTTGCGTGACTGCCCCTCCTGGTCGGGGAATAGCCATACAGGATGATCGCCGGAAGTCCATCCTCGCCGCTTCGGAACAGCCACATGAATGATTGGGTCTGGGCTCGGCGCCCTTCCTCGTTCAATACCTGAACTCGGGTTTCATCTGCCATTGCAAAGCTGCGTTTCAGCAGCTCACGGTGGAAGTAATCATACATTGGCTGGAAGTAGTTCTGTGAACAGTAGATGATCCAGTTGGCAAGAGTGGTGCGGCTGATCTGAGCCCCATACTGTTTCCAGTCTTTCTCCTGCCGGTAAAGGGGAAGCCCATTGGCATACTTCTGATACATGGTCCATGCAACAGTGGATGCTGAGGCAGGACCTTTCCCAACCAGAGCCGCCGGAACCTGAGACTTTATGATCACAGGCTTTTCTGTATCGCCAAACCCTTCCTTGCAGGACGGACATCCGTAACTCTGGCTGTAGTACTCGATCACTTTACAAGTAGCAGGAATGAATTCCAGTTCCCGGCGGACATACTCCTCGCCGATCAGGACCATCTGCGTACCGCATACCGGACAGATCTGGTCTTCTTCCGGAAGAGGGATCACTACTTTTTCAACCTTCAGGCCTTTGAAGAGATCCTCATGGGTTGCCTTCTTTTTACGGGTATGTTCCTTGATCACAGTTTCTTCTTCCAGCAGGGACGGATCCTGTTCCATTTCTGCTTCATCAAAGAGATTCTGTTGTCCCGGAATATCATCAGATCTTCTTTCGCTGGAAGAGCCGAAAAGCTTTTTGGTCAGATAGTCCACCTGTTCCAGGAGTGCTTTCTCGTGACTGGATTTTTCGTCAATAATAAGACGGAGAGATTTGATCAGCTCAGTCTGTTCAGATACCATTGTTTTCAGTTGTGATACTGTATCTTTCAGCTCTCGAAGCTGGATATCTTTCGCATTGGAAGCCATCGGTTCTCTCCTCGGATTTGATACCTTTATTATACCAGAAACGGGGCTTTTACTAAAGGAAAATGACTCCTGAAAAATGCCGAATTTACAAGGGATTTCCGGGTTTTTCTGTGCAGGATTTCTGCTGAAATCCAGATACTTTTTACTCTGCTTTGAGGGCTTTTGGCTGGTCAATATCGATCCCCGACATCAGCCAGTCAAACTCCCGCCAGGAAAGATTCCGGACCTCCGACTGCTTCCTGGGCCATTGATAGCCGCCGCGGACAGACAAGCGCTTATAGATTAGAACGAAGCCGTCCGGTTCCCGGAACAAGGCTTTGATCCTGTCCCGTCTTCTTCCGCAGAAAAGGAAGAGAGCACTGGACGACGGATCCATCTTAAGCTGGTCTTCGATAACGGCGCAGAGTCCGTCAATGGATTTTCGCATATCGGTATAGCCGCATTATCCTAACATTCGGATAATGCGGCTTATCCTCACGATATTTTTATCCTCATCTTTTCTGGATATAAAGATATTTACTCTCTTCTTCGCAAAAAAGATGAGGATAACATATTTTATGTGATAATGGAATCGCATTA
>NZ_JBQHUC010000098.1:0-1588 GCF_052065395.1 Bariatricus sp. HCP28S3_F11
ATCCGTGTCATTCATGCAAAGCCGAGAAGCGGAAAAAGCAAAGGCAAGATCGAAAAGTTCCACCAGGTCGTGGATGATTTTATCCGCGAATCGAAGCTGAAGGGTATCAAAAGCCTGGATGAATTAAACCGTCTCTGGGAGATCTTCGCAGACGAGTATTATCACAAGAAATCTCATGAAGGGATCAGTGAGTACTATGAAAGCCTTGGAGCTGCGGTCCCGGAAGAAGGGATCACACCTCTTCAGGAATGGAACCGCGACAGCCGCCCGCTCACTTTCCTGGATGTTTCAGTCGTAGCGGAAGCTTTCCTTCATCACGAAGAACGCAAAGTTGACAAAGGCGGATGTATCAGTTTCCGCGGAATAAAATACGAGACAAAACCATCACTGATTGGGCATAAAGTTGAAATTTCTTATGACCCTGCCGCGCCTGAAACGATCACGGTTTCTTATCCAGGCTATGAACCTTTTACAGCACAGCCTATAAAAATCAGCTCATACTGTGACAAACGTCCCGTATTACCGGCATCCATGCAGGAACAGAAACCGAGCACATCCCGTTTTCTTGATGCTTTAGAAAACCGCCATGCACAGACACAGCGTCAGATGGCTGACGCGATTTCATTTGCATCCTATCGGAAGGAGGCGAATGACAATGTATGAGGCATTCTTCGGTATGGAACACACACCCTTTGTCCGTGATGTTCCGCCTGAAAAGCTGTATGAATCATCTGCTTTTCGCGAGACATTAGGGCGTTTATCCTATGTGGCAGACCGCCAGATGTTTGCGGTTGTAACCGCTGATTCCGGATGTGGGAAATCAACGCTGATCCGCCGGTTTTACTCAGAGCTTCCTAAAGAGGATTACATCGTTCTTTATCTTTCAGACTCAAAGCTGACTCCAAGATGGTTTTATAAGGGGCTGCTGGATCAGCTCGGTCTGGAATCAAGGTTTTATCGGGGAGATTCCAAACGCCAGCTACAGCAGGAAATTGAAATCATCCGTGGAGTACAGCACAAGAAAGTTGTCTGTATCCTTGATGAAGCTCATCTATTGGAAAAAGAAACGCTGGAAGAATTCCGATTTCTTTTGAATTACAAATTTGATTCTGTCAGTCCCATGGCAGTAGTCCTTGTCGGGCAGACAGAACTTTGGGAAAACAAACTGAAGTTACAGCGTTACGCTGCTATTCGCCAGAGAATCGATATGTATTGTACGCTTCCACATCTGGACAGATCGGAAACAGAACAGTACATCGGAAGTCATATGGCGTATTCTGGATGTTCTCAGGAGGTTTTTACTGAAAAAGCAGTGGATGAGATCCACAAGGCATCTGCCGGAATTCCCCGTATGATCAACCGGATCTGCGAAAAGGCACTGATGTATGCCTTCCAACAGCAGAGACGTCTGGTCGATGACTATATGATCAAGTTTGTAGTAGAGCATGAAATGCTCACGGTCACAACTAAGTAAAAGTCAGCCGCCCGTTTTCGGGCGGCGAATCCACCATTATCTATGACAGGCAGTTAAGCAATCTGATGACAATTCGTGTGAGCAGTCTGGTGACAGCTCATGAAATCATTAACA
>NZ_JBQHUC010000099.1:0-1537 GCF_052065395.1 Bariatricus sp. HCP28S3_F11
CGAGAGTTTGATCCTGGCTCAGGATGAACGCTGGCGGCGTGCCTAACACATGCAAGTCGAACGAAGCACATTGGATTGATTCTTCGGAAGAAAGAGAATGTGACTGAGTGGCGGACGGGTGAGTAACGCGTGGGTAACCTGCCTCATACAGGGGGATAACAGTTAGAAATGACTGCTAATACCGCATAAGACCACGGAGTCGCATGACTCAGTGGGAAAAACTCCGGTGGTATGAGATGGACCCGCGTCTGATTAGGTAGTTGGTGGGGTAACGGCCTACCAAGCCGACGATCAGTAGCCGACCTGAGAGGGTGACCGGCCACATTGGGACTGAGACACGGCCCAAACTCCTACGGGAGGCAGCAGTGGGGAATATTGCACAATGGGGGAAACCCTGATGCAGCGACGCCGCGTGAGCGAAGAAGTATTTCGGTATGTAAAGCTCTATCAGCAGGGAAGAAAATGACGGTACCTGACTAAGAAGCACCGGCTAAATACGTGCCAGCAGCCGCGGTAATACGTATGGTGCAAGCGTTATCCGGATTTACTGGGTGTAAAGGGAGCGTAGACGGCTGTGTAAGTCTGAAGTGAAAGCCCGGGGCTCAACCCCGGGACTGCTTTGGAAACTATGCAGCTAGAGTGTCGGAGAGGTAAGTGGAATTCCCAGTGTAGCGGTGAAATGCGTAGATATTGGGAGGAACACCAGTGGCGAAGGCGGCTTACTGGACGATGACTGACGTTGAGGCTCGAAAGCGTGGGGAGCAAACAGGATTAGATACCCTGGTAGTCCACGCCGTAAACGATGACTACTAGGTGTCGGGTGTCACAGACATTCGGTGCCGCAGCAAACGCAATAAGTAGTCCACCTGGGGAGTACGTTCGCAAGAATGAAACTCAAAGGAATTGACGGGGACCCGCACAAGCGGTGGAGCATGTGGTTTAATTCGAAGCAACGCGAAGAACCTTACCTGGTCTTGACATCCCTATGACCGACGAGTAATGTCGTCTTTCCTTCGGGACAGAGGAGACAGGTGGTGCATGGTTGTCGTCAGCTCGTGTCGTGAGATGTTGGGTTAAGTCCCGCAACGAGCGCAACCCTTATCTTCAGTAGCCAGCATTTAAGGTGGGCACTCTGGAGAGACTGCCAGGGATAACCTGGAGGAAGGTGGGGATGACGTCAAATCATCATGCCCCTTATGACCAGGGCTACACACGTGCTACAATGGCGTAAACAAAGGGAAGCAGAGCCGCGAGGCCGAGCAAATCCCAAAAATAACGTCTCAGTTCGGATTGTAGTCTGCAACTCGACTACATGAAGCTGGAATCGCTAGTAATCGCGAATCAGCATGTCGCGGTGAATACGTTCCCGGGTCTTGTACACACCGCCCGTCACACCATGGGAGTTGGTAACGCCCGAAGTCAGTGACCCAACCGAAAGGAGGGAGCTGCCGAAGGTGGGACCGATAACTGGGGTGAAGTCGTAACAAGGTAGCCGTATCGGAAGGTGCGGCTGGATCACCTCCTTTCTAAGGAAGAA
>NZ_JBQHUC010000100.1:0-1525 GCF_052065395.1 Bariatricus sp. HCP28S3_F11
ATTGTTATTGACCTCTTAAAATAGCGTAATAATGATTAGCTTGCGTGTCTCTGGATTGTTCTGTATACTGTCATCAGTTTACAGAAAGAAAAAAGTCTCAGAGCACCTTCCCTGGAAAGTCGTGTACTCTGAGACCTGGTCGCTAAAACCATGGTTATTATATCAGACTATACGTTAACCCTCAAGGGGAATTCAGGTGTTTTTTGTTGAGAGCAGTGTGACCAGCCATATATGTCCCAGATGTCAGGGGATTCTTGCCTACCGGGATTCACGCGTACGTATCCGAAGGAAAGAAGGCGGACGTAAGGAGCGTCTGATGATACGACGTTTCAGATGTAAAAACTGCCATTCCTATCATAATGAACTTCCGGATTGCCTCTCCCCGTATAAGCATTATGAAACTGAGGTTATATCAGGAGTTCTTGATGGAGTTGTCACTCCTGAAGATGCTGATTCCGAGGACTATCCGTCCATGCAGACCATGCAGCGCTGGCTCCTGTGGTTGCAGGTCAATCTGACCAACATAGAAGGCTACCTTAGAAGTGCCGGCTACAGTATCTTCAGACTTGGGGAAGGAGTCCTCTTCTCCAAAGGTTCACTGCTCGAAGCTATACGAAAAAAATATCAAAGCTGGTTGGAGATCATTCTCCGCCTGATCTATAACAGCGGGGGATTCCTGGTGCCGATCCCCTGGTAGCACTGTGCACCTACTTTGGTTCGTCTGTCACCGGCTGCTTCTGTATAGTGGTCTCAAAGGAGGTCGCTATACTATGAATACAAGCAAAAATCTTATGAAACAACAGTGGCAGGAACAGGAAGCACTCAAACGCTTTCAGCTTATATCTCCCCTTCTCAGGGAAGATATGGATGACGCAAAACGTCTGCAGCTGCGCAGGCAGATTGCACAGGAGAATAACATCTCCGTCCGCTCTCTTTATCGTTACGAGAAAGCATATGCAGAAAGCCAGTTCTCTGGACTCAAACCGGCAGACCGGCAAAAACACAGATCCCAGAGACTTCCGGACAATTTCGATTTTCTTCTGGAACAGGCAATCCAGCTCAGGAAAGAGGTCCCGGAACGGTCTGTTGCACAGATCATCTTCATTCTGGAAGCAGAAGGCTTTGTAGCACCGGGGGTATTAAAACGCCCAACCCTGGAAAGACATCTTTATAAAGCAGGGTTTGGCCGTGAACATATGCAGATGTACAGAGAAGCCCGTGAGAGTTCATCGAAACGCTTCTGCAAACCACACCGCATGATGCTGATCCAGGGAGATATCAAGTATGGTCCCAAACTTCCTATTGGAAAAAACGGTGCCAAAGTACAGACCTATCTGTCCTCGGCTATTGATGACCATTCCAGACGGCTGCTATTCTCCCGGTTCTATGATAATCAGGAAGAAGCGATCATCGAGGATACCTTTCACCAGGCGATCCTGCGTCACGGAACTTTTGATGCCTGTTACTTTGATAACGGATCACAGTATATCGCAAAGCAAATCCGTTTTTCCCTTTCCAAACTCGG
>NZ_JBQHUC010000101.1:0-1492 GCF_052065395.1 Bariatricus sp. HCP28S3_F11
AGGGAACCGCAATGGATTGAGGTCAATAATCATGCTCTTGATTACTTTGGCGGTGTGCCGGCACTGGTTGTATGCGATAACTGCAAGCAGGCGGTAATCGTTAATCAAGACTGGATTGAACCCGAACTGAATAAGGATTACGCTGACTGGGCTGATCATTATGGAACTGTAATTCTTCCAGCCAAGGTCAGAAAGCCCAAATTTAAGAGTTCAGTAGAAAACGCGGTAGGTATTCTTGAGAAAGGTCTCTTCCATAAACTTGAAGAACAACAGTATTTTTCGCTGGATCAGTTCAACAAAGATCTTTGGAAGGAACTGGAAGCTCTCAATAAGGAGCCGTTTAAAAAGAAAGAACATAATAGATACTACTATTGGGAAGAGGAGAAACTTGAATTGATGCCGCTCCCCTCCATGCATTACGAGTACATGGAGAGAAAAACGGCAAAGGTATCAAGCGACTTCCACGTACGCTTTGACAATGCTTATTATAGCGTAGACAAAGCATTTTTGCACAAGAAAGTATCTATCAAGGCATCTTCTTCTGTTGTTCGCATTTATTCCCTTGCAGGCGAGTTCCTTTATGAATGGCCGAGAGCAACCCGTAAGGGTCAGTGGTCAACGGATCCAGAACATCTGCCTGAGAATTATAAAGGATTTACACAGTGGAACGGACCTTATTTCATTCAAAAGGCTTCTCTTGTTGGCAAGAATACTGAGACTGTTATCCGTACGATCCTAAAGTCAAGGCAGTATGAAGTGCAGACATACCGCATGTGTCTTGGTATCCTGAACTTTACCAAAAAGTACAGTAACAAAGCTTTAGAGGAGTGCTGTAAACAGGCAATCTCATTAAACAAACAGAAATATACCTTTATTAAGAACACCATCTCTGTCATTGCAGATGATCTTGGCGATGCCGGTTATCGACATGGGTCTGTCCAAAAGAAAGAACCAACAAGGGGTGGTTATGTCATGCCTCCGGAAGCCTCTAGCATTGATACTCTTTTATCCCGCAGCAAAGCGCTTGCGGATCAGATGAGAGAGGAGGCAGATGACTGATGCTTACCGGAACCGAACTCATCAATGAGCTTGTTGATGAACTCAATGAGCTGAAACTATCGACAATGGCTGCAACGCTGGATGATCTGTATCATAAGCCTGGATTCCTTGAAATGGACCGTCTGACACTGATTGCAGAGCTTATAGAACCACAGTTTCAAGAAAAAGTCAGTACTACACTGAAGAATCGATTAACGGCAGCTCATCTAAAAGGATCACCTGAAGAACTGTCTGAGTGCATTGACTCTGATAAGAGAGAATACCTTCCATCAGGGATAACCGATGTTCTTTCTTCACTGGATTTCATTGAAAGGGGCTATAATCTTTGTATTCTCGGCGAATCTGATGCCGGAAAGTCCTATCTGGCCAAGGCCATTGGTATTAAAGCCTGCAATAGATATAACGTTGGATATTTTCATAGTGAAGAGCTCCT
>NZ_JBQHUC010000102.1:0-1447 GCF_052065395.1 Bariatricus sp. HCP28S3_F11
ACCCTAAACTCCCATGCCCGCACACTTGGCACCACCATAAATGAAACTGTGTAAGCCGGAAGGTATTGAGTTTGTTTATGCCGTTCTGTATACTTATAGTAACGGCAAAGATCGTGTTTATTTTGGGCCAGTAGCCCGTACCCTAAACTGATTTCAGGTACTCTCATTTGCACCACCACCTGTCCAGCCTATTATTCATGGCAAAAGGACGTATAGTAAAATGATAAAAGTCAGAGTACCATGCCGTAAATTCTTCCAGGAGGTGCCTTTATGGATAAGATTTACGACAAATGTTGTGGTATTGATGTGCACAAAAAACTTATCGTTGCCTGTTTCCGATGCGGCAGAAAGCAGGAGCTACGTGAGTTTGGTGCAACAACCAGAGAACTCCTTACATTGGCTGACTGGCTCAAGGAGGGTGGCTGCGAAATGGTCGCCATGGAGAGCACAGCCTCTTATTGGAAACCTCTGTATAACATCCTTGAATCTTCTGACCTGAACGCAATGGTGGTCAATGCCCGTCATATGAAAGCAGTTCCCGGTCGGAAAACGGATGTGAAGGATGCGGAATGGATCGCAGACCTTCTTCAGCATGGACTGCTAAAGGCCAGTTATATTCCCGACAAGGATCAGCGGGAACTGAGGGAATTAGTCCGCTATCGTAAAAGCCTTGTAGGGGAACGCACCAGAGAGTTGAATCGGCTCCAAAAGATGCTTGAAGGAGCTAACATCAAGTTATCCGGAACTGTATCAGACATCAATGGCAAAAGCGCCCGTAGTATTCTGGAATATCTCCTAACCGGAGACTCCATCGATGAGGTAAAATACGATGAGATGTATAAGCAGAAAGTGATTGCTCATAATCTCAAAGCCACCAAGGAACAGATCATTGATGATCTTAATGGTGTGATGTCTCCGCTCCAGCGCAGGATGATGAAAGAACTTCTTATCCATTTGGATGAACTAAATACTCACATCAAAAACCTGGATGACGAGATTGACAACTTTATGAAACCGGAAGAAAAGCAGGCTTCCCAGGCAATTCAGGATGTAACCGGTATAGGCAATACAAGTGCCCAGGCCATCATCTCTGTCATTGGTACAGACATGGATCGTTTTCCGACAGATAAGCACATTTCATCTTGGGCAGGGTTATGTCCCGGAGATAATGAAAGCGCCAAAAAGAGAAAATCCGGGAAGACCAGAAAAGGTAACTCCCTGTTGCGCACAACATTAATCACCTGTGCACATGCAGCAGTAAAAAATAAGAAGTCCTACTTCCATGCGCAGTTCATGAGGATCAGTGCTCACCGTGGGCCAAAGCGTGCCTATGTAGCCGTTGCCCATTCCATGCTCATAGCAATATATCACATTCTCAAGGATGGTGTCGTTTTCAAGGATCTGGGAGCTGATTATTACAATCAGTTCAATAAGGAACGTAAAATAG
>NZ_JBQHUC010000103.1:0-1232 GCF_052065395.1 Bariatricus sp. HCP28S3_F11
TGAAAGGAGAAATCCCTGCTAGATGTATTCAAGAATACAGGAACGATTTAACTTATTTCACAAATGGGCAGGGAGTCTGCTTGACAGAGTTAAAAGGATACCAGCCAGCTACTGGTAAACTTATTTGCCAACCCCGCCGCCCGAATAGCCGTATAGATAAGGTTCGGCATATGTTCCACAAGTTAGCCTAACAGCTTGCATAAGTCGTATAAAATGAGATTTGAAAGGATTAGAAGCTAATTATGATGAAATGCGAATGGATATTATGTCCTGTTTGTGGGAGCAAAACCCGTAATAAAATTAGGAAGGACACTGTTTTGGAGAATTATCCCCTTTATTGTCCAAAATGCAGACAAGAAAGATTGATTAAAGTTGACAACTTGAAGATAACTGTCATCAAAGAGCCAGACGCTTAAGACGCAGAGCCGATGAAATTGTGGAACAATTCACGAATCATCGGCTCTTTTTGTTTCGTATTTGAAAGAACAAACTCACCAAATAAAAAAAACGATATTCGGGTGGGTTATTTTGTTATACCCTAAATTACCCTCTGAATTTGTTTTTAAATTTGGAGGGATTTTTTTATGTCCTTTTTTCGGGCAGTTATCTATCTGCTCATACGAAGCAAAATTTATCAATACATAGCATATCAGAGAACGGCAGGAAACCAGTTAAAAAAATTTCTGCCAGTGCAACGGTACTTCTCACCTTGAAAGTAGAAGTACAATCTCCATACAATAGAATTACTATTTCCTATAACCGTAAAGGTCACAGAGCCTTTGCGGTTTTTCTTTTGTCGATTTTTGTTGGAAAGTGCCGTAGGGCTGTTTCTGATATGCGGTGTCGTTCTCCGCCTCTCCATCTGGATTTTTTACATTTCAAAAATTCAGATGGGAGGTATTTATGGTGAAATATGCACCAAGAAAGGTATATATCAGAGAAAGTGGCGGCTATGTGGAATTATCCTACACGGAGTTCTGCCGTTGCAGGGAATCCGACCAGACCTATATGGACAAGCTGTTTATCCCCATTCAAGGCTGTCTGCTTGAAGTCGTGAGGGAGCAATACACAGACTTCTACCGTGACAAGGAACGGTGGCGTTATCTGCAAAAATTAGATACAACTCCATAAAGAACTGTTCCGACACTTCCAACTCGTGGGATTTGCCCTGCCCGTCCTTAAAGCTGATAAAATACCTTGTGCCGCTTTCCGTGGATTCCTCCCGAAGCGTG
>NZ_JBQHUC010000104.1:0-849 GCF_052065395.1 Bariatricus sp. HCP28S3_F11
CCCAACCGAAAGGAGGGAGCTGCCGAAGGTGGGACCGATAACTGGGGTGAAGTCGTAACAAGGTAGCCGTATCGGAAGGTGCGGCTGGATCACCTCCTTTCTAAGGAAGAAGAAGTAAGGTGTTGTGTCTATTGCTTAGTTATCAAGGAGTGAGTGCGCAGATTAGCTTACAGAACTGTGACGCAAGCTTGCTTGCAGGAACAGGGATGGAAGATGAGATGCATAAGAAGGCTTGAACGTAGCCCGACAAGAAGCGTAGCGGATTGGAGGGTGAAGAGAAAGACTGCACTCACGAAAAAAAGATAACAGAATATTTCTGGTGGCGATGCGCTTAGGGGACACACCCGTTCCCATCCCGAACACGATGGTTAAGACCTAAGCGGCCGATGGTACTGCACTGGAGACGGTGTGGGAGAGCAGGTGGCCGCCAGAATCAAAAAAGAGGAAACTGGTTTTACCAGTGATTAAAGATTAGAAAAATTTTCTGGTTTTTAATGACTGATAACATCAGTCAGAAAATACATAACAGATGATCTGTTATGCAATGTACCTTGAAAATCGCATACAAAGAAAATCAATTCTCAAATAAATAGAGAAAGACATCCGAGGTGATTGTTATTCTTAAGAGTAACAATTAACTAACACTTCGAGAAAACGAAGTAAAAAAACAACCTTGAATACCAACGCATATAACGCTATATATGTGTCGATAAGAAAACAACCCGTATTTCTTATCAGTTGGTTATGCTAGAAAGAGCGCAGGGTGGATGCCTTGGCACTAAGAGCCGATGAAAGACGTGATAAGCTGCGAAAAGCTTCGGGGAGGAGCAAATATCCAACGATCCGGAG
>NZ_JBQHUC010000105.1:0-828 GCF_052065395.1 Bariatricus sp. HCP28S3_F11
TGATACAGCAGAGATGCCGGATCAAATCGAAAAGTTGAAGTTGGAGTATTTTACTTCAACTATAGCTGAATACCTTGTGAAAAGATAGCCATTATTTTATTGAGCGCTTACGGTTGATGCCTATTAACACTAGTGTTTATCAAGATAATCAAAGCTTAAAAGTATCGGCTTATATAGTTAATGTAGGTTTATGAATCATTTATAGAATAACTAATTTCTAGGATAGGCAGAAATAATATGAAAAAAAACAAGTCTTTTTATCTATTAATTATTGGAATTTTGGTTGGTATATTTGCATTTTCAGGTTGCACGAATCATAATAATTCAGACGCTAAGAATATACAACAGGATACAAAAGATCCTACTCCAGAGAAATTTTCTGTAGTAGAATCACAAGAACCCACACTAACTGAAGTAGATTGGTCTAATTATTTTGAAGGCTTAACCGGGACCGCAATAGTATACGATCCAACAGAAAAAAACTATATGATATATAATAAAGAACTGGCTCTAACGCAGAGATCTCCATGTTCTACATTTAAAATTATCTCTTCGTTAATCGGTTTAGAAAACGGAATTATTGATCCTGATAATTCTGTGCGTCCTTGGAGCGGTGAAATATTTTGGAATGAGGACTGGAATAGAGATATCAATTTTTCTGATGCATTTCGTACCTCATGTGTTTGGTATTTTCGTCAGGTCACTGATGACATTGGCTGTTAATGATTTCATGAGCTGTCACCAGACTGCTCACACGAATTGTCATCAGATTGCTTAACTGCCTGTCATAGATAATGGTGGATTCGCCGCCCGAAAACGGGCGGCTGA
>NZ_JBQHUC010000106.1:0-814 GCF_052065395.1 Bariatricus sp. HCP28S3_F11
GTTAATTATTTTCATGTGATTTTCCTCCTATCAACACCCAAAAAAGGGCATAAAAATACCCAGTGATAAATACTCCTATCACTGGGTAAATAACTCCAATAGCCCCAAAACACTTATATGTTTTCGGGCATATAAAATTACATGATAAAAGTATTCTTAAACTGGGTACAAAAAACTAAGCCCCATATTAAAAGTGAAACGGGACTGCTACTTTTTGTTCCCACTATCAAATTGACAGTTTATTTAAGAATACCTTGCCGCATATTTATTAACTCCTTGTATAATACTGAATCTAATTATATTCCTTAACCCTTTATTTGTCAAGCTGACAAACTAAAGCAGAAAAAGCGGCAGGATTTCCCCCTGCCACTAATCATCTGTTTATGCAAAAATAATTTCCTTTTCCACAATCTCCCTCGCACAAGCCCTTATGTTATTGAGGCATCCTGTCCATTCTAAGGCGTTTTCTGCCTTTAGCTGTTCCGTTATGCCCTGTGCCTGTTTCATACCCTCTATGAGCCTTTCAAAGCGTTCCTGTGCCTGTCTGTTGATGTCGGCAAGGTAGGCGTTTAGCCTGCCGCTTGTAAGAAGATTGGTGTATGTAACTTTACGGTACTGTTTTAGATAATCTAAATGCCGTTGCCCCCAGATGCCTATTGCCTGTTCTTCTTCGGCGGGTACAGTTAAGCACGGTATCAAATAATCCCCTTGCCTTTCGTATTTGCCGCCCAGTTCCTCAAATAATGATTTTGCCATTGTCTGTTACCTCCACATTCTTTTTTATTTTGAATGTCCGCAAAATCCGTCCTACATC
>NZ_JBQHUC010000107.1:0-763 GCF_052065395.1 Bariatricus sp. HCP28S3_F11
AAACAATCTGGGGATTCGGCAGCTTATAGAAGTAATTGCCAGTAAATTTTATTCATCAACGCCTGAAGGTCAATCTGAACTATGCGGGCAGGTTTTTAAGATTGAATATTCAGAGAAAAGGCGGCGTTTTGTTTATGTGCGTATATATAGCGGAACATTGCATTTGAGGGATGTTATTAGAATATCTGAAAAAGAGAAAATAAAAATCACAGAGATGTGTGTTCCGACAAACGGTGAAATCGTCCCGGCTGACCATGCCTGTCCGGGAGAAATTGTTATTTTAGCTGATGATACTTTGAAACTGAACGACATTCTGGGAAATGAAAAACTCCTGCCTCACAAAACATGGATTGATAATCCCATGCCATTACTTCGGACAACGGTAGAGCCGCAAAAGCCGGAGCAAAGGGAAGCCCTGTTAAATGCCCTCGCAGAGATTGCTGATACAGACCCTCTTTTGCATTTTGACATTGATACTGTTACACATGAGATTATGTTATCTTTTTTGGGGAATGTGCAGATGGAAGTCATTTGTGCCATCCTTGAGGAAAAATATCATGTGGAGGCAGAAATAAAAGAGCCTACTGTTATATATATGGAAAGACCGCTTAGAAAAGCAGAATATACCATCCACATAGAAGTCCCGCCAAATCCTTTCTGGGCTTCTGTCGGGTTGTCCATAGAGCCGCTCCCTATTGGAAGCGGAGTGCAGTATGAAAGCAGAGTTTCACTTGGATATTTAAATCAATCGTTCCAAAATGCG
>NZ_JBQHUC010000108.1:0-760 GCF_052065395.1 Bariatricus sp. HCP28S3_F11
TAGGCATTCTGGCTCACGTTGACGCAGGAAAGACAACATTAACGGAAAGTTTATTGTATACCAGTGGTGCAATTGCAGAACTAGGGAGCGTAGATGAAGGCACAACAAGGACAGATACAATGAATTTGGAGCGTCAAAGGGGAATCACTATCCAGACAGCAGTGACATCTTTTCAGTGGGAGGATGTAAAAGTCAACATTATAGATACGCCAGGCCATATGGATTTTTTGGCGGAAGTATACCGTTCTTTATCCGTATTAGACGGAGCAGTATTATTAGTTTCTGCAAAGGATGGCATACAGGCACAGACCCGTATACTGTTTCATGCACTACAGATAATGAAGATTCCGACAATTTTTTTCATCAATAAAATTGACCAAGAGGGGATTGATTTGCCAATGGTATATCGGGAAATGAAAGCAAAGCTTTCTTCGGAAATTATAGTGAAGCAAAAGGTTGGGCAGCATCCCCATATAAATGTAACGGACAATGACGATATGGAACAGTGGGATGCGGTAATTATGGGAAACGATGAACTATTAGAGAAATATATGTCAGGGAAACCGTTTAAAATGTCAGAACTGGAACAGGAAGAAAACAGGAGATTCCAAAACGGAACGTTATTTCCCGTTTATCACGGAAGCGCTAAAAACAATCTGGGGATTCGGCAGCTTATAGAAGTAATTGCCAGTAAATTTTATTCATCAACGCCTGAAGGTCAATCTGAACTATGCGGGCAGGTTTTTAAGATTGAATATTC
>NZ_JBQHUC010000109.1:0-719 GCF_052065395.1 Bariatricus sp. HCP28S3_F11
ACCATAAGTCAGGAGCCTTCCGGAAAATACTATGCAAGTCTGCTTTATGAGTATGAAGTCTGTGAGAACCAAGCAGAGAAGAGAAAAGAAGCAGAACCGGAAGTGCTGGGGATTGATTATGCGATGAGTGGGATGGCGGTCTTTTCGGATGGAACAAGGTGTGAGTATCCGGGATATTTCAGAAAGGCAATGGTGTGTCTTGCGAGGGAACAGAGGAAACTGTCCCGGTGTCAGAAGGGGAGCCGGAATTACGAAAAACAAAGGAAAAAGGTTGCAGTCTGTCATGAGAAGGTCCGGAACCAGAGGAAGGATTTTCACCATAAGCTGAGTCAGGAACTGGCAGAGAGATATGATGCGGTTGCAGTGGAAGATCTGGATATGAAAGCGATGAGTCAGTGCCTGCATCTGGGGAAGGGAGTTATGGATAACGGATATGGAATGTTTCGGGATATGCTTGCATATAAGCTGGAAGATAGAGGAAAGAAGCTGATAAAGGTCGATCGGTTTTATCCATCCAGTAAAACCTGCAGCAAATGCGGAAAGATCAAGAAAGAATTGTCACTGTCAGAACGGATCTATGAATGTGGGTGCGGGAATCGGATGGATCGGGATGTGAATGCAGCGATCAATATCCGTGAAGAAGGAAAAAGAATTTTATGCGCATAACTGCGCCTGAAATATGCCCGTAACCGGGCAGAAAAGAACCGCGGGGCACGCGG
>NZ_JBQHUC010000110.1:0-679 GCF_052065395.1 Bariatricus sp. HCP28S3_F11
CCGTCCACCGTGACTAATACTTGATAGAGATTTTCGCTCTCAATCTCTTCCAGTAACTCCGCAACCGTACCCACTTCCGCCTGCCGCTCCCTGCCTGCCATGTCCTCAAGATATTCCGCAACGTCATTCGTCCATCGGTAAAACCGCCTGTTGGAATTGAAGTCTGCCCTGTCCGCCATGCGTATCTGCTCAATGGTCGCTTCATCAACGCCGCACTCACGCAGCAGCTTTTCCTCCGCTTCTTTCCAGATACGCCATTTCCTGTCCTCCCGTCCGTGGTTGTATGCCATTCTTACTTCCTCCAATCAGAATTGATTGAGAGGGCAGAGAAAAGCCCCCTCATCTTCCCAAAGGAAAAAACAAGGGGGCTGAACGCCTTAAATTTTAATTTTCTATTATCTTTCTTAGTTTTATTAGGATTCTGGCTTTGCGTTTGTTTACAACGCTCTGGGTTATGCCCAACCTCGCCCCGACTTCACGCTCGGAAAGTCCGTCAAAAAAGATTGCCTGTATCAGCTCCTGTTCACTATCCGACAGCAAAGGCAGGGCGGCTTTCAGCCTGTCCACCATGACCGCATTGACAACGGTTTCTGCAATGTCCACCGCTTCATCAGTGATAAAGTCCAGAGGATTCCCCTCGCTGTCCGTAAATCCGTCGAGAGATAGCAGTCTATTCTTT
>NZ_JBQHUC010000111.1:0-640 GCF_052065395.1 Bariatricus sp. HCP28S3_F11
GAGTAAATATCTTTATATCCAGAAAAGATGAGGATAAAAATATCGTGAGGATAAACCTGTGACCAGGTAAAATTTTGCCACACCAGACAGGTCGCCTAACAAAGCTGCCGCAGGGCAAGCAGAGTATTTCGGATCACATCCGCCCCGGCCTGTTCGTGGATCTCAATACGGATGCCCTGCATTTCCAGACAGATCGATGGCATATGTGAAGTAACGGTATCTGAAGTATGTTGTTCCATTTCCCAGAGTGGGATCTGGACAACTTCCTGTTTCTGCACGGTAGCATCCACAGCTTCCGGAACCTCACAGGCTTTTTTGCGCAAAGTCCGGACATGATAGTAAAATGTGCTGATAGGAATCCCGTTTTCTATGCACCATTGGCGGTCGGTAAGGCCACTGGATCTGCACTGAGTGATCAGTTTTAACCAATGTTCATCATTTGAAGTTGTACTCATTTGATTCATCTCCTTCAATGTGAGATTTTGGAGTAATCAGGTACAACAAAAGCGACCAAAGAAGTGAGATTGAAGCGTAGCTTTTGTAACTCCGAGAATCAGATATGAAGTGAATTACTCCAAGTATCTGAAGTATCTCACAAAAATTAGAGTTTGACTATCCGGTTGATTATAAAGCGCTTACC
>NZ_JBQHUC010000112.1:0-635 GCF_052065395.1 Bariatricus sp. HCP28S3_F11
GGTAGCATACCTGTTCTTGTATGTACTTTCTTTTACCTGGGTTTTATACCAGGGAAGATAAATCTCCTGAATAAATTTTTTGAAAGTCACTTCCTCTTTCTTTTCCGTAAGCTCATCTGGTGTAGACAGAATAAGCTTTGAATATTCTGCCCGAGCCTCTTTCTTTGTTGCAAATCCACTGCGATATTTTTGTATTTGTTTCCCAGTTACAGGGTGTTTTCCTAAATTCGCTCTGAAATAATAGGTTCCGTTAGTTGCTTTCTTGATTGGATCTTTTGCCATGTTACACTCCTTCTCTAATGCAAGAAGTACACTTAGTTTTCAGTATCTGGCAAAGTGATTCCCAATAATTCCTCAACCGCTTCCTTTGGTACCCTGTTCAGTTTCTTTGATTGATAATAAGTATGGCCTTTGGCAATCATCAGCTTTTTCGCTTCTCGGATAATATCTGCTGAAAAAGAAGGACCATAACCTAACTTTATCAAATCACTTTTTGTTACTGTGATCATCCTGCTCCTTTCTACGGACAGGATAAAACTTCAATACCTGTCCATTATTGTACCAAGTCGCTAGCGCGACGGCTAGCCCTAAGTACGTGAAACCACTACTTTTTTCAAAAAAAAATAGCAGTTTTT
>NZ_JBQHUC010000113.1:0-625 GCF_052065395.1 Bariatricus sp. HCP28S3_F11
ATATTCTGCTTTTCTAAGCGGTCTTTCCATATATATAACAGTAGGCTCTTTTATTTCTGCCTCCACATGATATTTTTCCTCAAGGATGGCACAAATGACTTCCATCTGCACTTTCCCCAAAAAAGAAAGTATAATCTCATGCGTTGTAGTATCCACATAATATTTTAAAAGAGGGTCGCCATCTGAAATTTCTGTAAGTGCCCCAAGCAATATTTCCCGCTGTTCAGATTTCTTTGCTGCAATCGTTGTTTGGAGCATAGGGAGAGGATTTTCAATAAATGTTCTCTGCGGCAACAGCATTTCGTTCCCCAAAATACTGTTTAGCTGCAAAACATCATTTGGTAAAATTACAATATCACCAGAGCAGGCTGTATCGGATGAACATAATTCACCGTTTGTCGGAACACACATCTCTGTGATTTTTATTTTCTCTTTTTCAGATATTCTAATAACATCCCTCAAATGCAATGTTCCGCTATATATACGCACGTAAACAAAACGCCGCCGTTTCTCCGAATATTCAATCTTAAAAACCTGCCCGCATAGTTCAGATTGACCTTCAGGCGTTGATGAATAAAATTTACTGGCAATTACTTCTATAAGCTGCCGAATCCCCAGATTGTTT
>NZ_JBQHUC010000114.1:0-610 GCF_052065395.1 Bariatricus sp. HCP28S3_F11
TTGTTTTTTTACTTCGTTTTCTCGAAGTGTTAGTTAATTGTTACTCTTAAGAATAACAATCACCTCGGATGTCTTTCTCTATTTATTTGAGAATTGATTTTCTTTGTATGCAGTTTTCAAGGTACATATAGATAAGAAGGAGTAGAGCGAATAATCTAGTCCGCATATGGGACTTCAGAACGTTGTTCCTCAGTCACGGATATTCTTCGAATATCCTTCTGTTGTCATACAGCCTTCTTCGTTCAGGCAAGCCTGGCTCAGAATCCTATCTGCCAACACCATCTGCTCTCTTCATTATCTGCGTGGAGAATACGAGATTCGAACTCGTGACCTCCTGCTTGCAAGGCAGGCGCTCTCCCAACTGAGCTAATCCCCCGTATGTAATTGTATGGTCTTCTTTCTTTTGAAAGAAGTGGGCTTAAGTGGACTCGAACCACCGACCTCACGCTTATCAGGCGTGCGCTCTAACCGGCTGAGCTATAAGCCCTTCCTTTTTAAATCTGGCGGCCACCTGCTCTCCCACACCGTCTCCAGTGCAGTACCATCGGCCGCTTAGGTCTTAACCATCGTGTTCGGGATGGGAACGGGTGTGTCCCCTAAGCGCATCGCC
>NZ_JBQHUC010000115.1:0-609 GCF_052065395.1 Bariatricus sp. HCP28S3_F11
GTCGAAAGCATCCCTTCGGCATAGATGTACTGTGAGTATGGAAGAATAGCCACAAATACAACAATCGTCAGAATCTCACCGGTAAGAGGATCGGTCATGTTAAATGTCTGCCCAGCGAAATCGACCTCCATCTTCTGTGCAATAACTGCACCGAAATGCGCAGTTTCATAGTTTTCCTCACACCATCGGTTAAAAAGCTCACAGTACTGGCGGTACTGATAGAAACGCTTGCCTTCTTCAGCACACTTTTTTGAGTAGCGATTCCATAGAAAAACGAGAGTCATGTTTTTCCTTGTGGCCATAAGTCTGGCCGCTTCCTCATAATCAGGGTATTCAATGGATTCATTACGACCTGGGGAACCGGGAATGGATCCATACACTAATTCAGCAATACCGTAGTTAGTGATACCCGGTGGCAAAGGATAAGAAAGGTTTTCGCACTTCTCAAATGCTCTGAGGAAGTCATTGACTCCTGATTTACTTACGCTAAGCTGTCGGGCAATTTCACTTCCTGACATGGAAAGCGCATAACGTTTGATAATGATGTTTTTGTAGTCCAGCATACATCATCCTCCTAAGAAATATATTTTCATCTGATAGATGAATGAA
>NZ_JBQHUC010000116.1:0-591 GCF_052065395.1 Bariatricus sp. HCP28S3_F11
TTGCGCGACCGGGCCCAGTTGTATCCGCGGAGCAGCGCCTTCCACGCCGGGGTTCCCTCCGCCAGACCGCCGCCCTGATACCGCGCCGCAACGTTCGTGAACGTCTTGTCGCGCAGCATCGCCCGGCGCTTCTCCGGGTCGCGGAGGACCTGCGGGGCGACGCGATACCCACCCGAGTTCAGGGCGTTGAGGTTATCCACGCCGATGTTCCGAACGGCCTTAGCGTTGAGGACGTACTCGTGGTTCGACAGCAGCGCGGGGATCTTGTCGTCCTTCGGCCCACCCGGGCCTCGCACCAGACCGCCCGTGGCGAACCGTACGGGGTACGGGGCCATCTTCTGTGTCCCGAGCAACTCGGACGCGGAGTTCCACATCCCGACGATGCCGTCGTTAAACACCGACTGGATCGCGAAGCGGACGGGGCGGGCGGTGGCTTCACGCACCTGATTCCACTGCTGCGCGATGTTGCCAGCAGCCCACCCGAACGTGTTCGCCGTGTACGTCAGCGCCCCGCGGATACCAGCCATAGCGGGGTTCACGCCCGTGTTGAGAACATTCCACGCGGTGTTCGCGATGCTGAACAACGCGGGG
>NZ_JBQHUC010000117.1:0-582 GCF_052065395.1 Bariatricus sp. HCP28S3_F11
TGCCCCGGCTGTGCCGCCAGAGTTCACAGGCGGCAGAAAACAGAAAGTGAACGGAAAAGGAGGTCTGCTGTGGACAGTTAGGAGCGAAAAAAGCCTTGATTTATCAGGCTTCGCAAGCCCCAAACCGGGGCTGGTGGTATAAAGTATCGCCCGCCCCGGAAAACGGGCTTCTAACCGTCCACAAAACGCACTATGACAAATACCATCTATATCCATCAGCCGGAAAAGGCGTTCAGCTTCACCCGGCTCCCGAATTTCCTCTTTGAAGCCCCCACATTCAAGCCCTTGTCCAACGAGGCAAAGGTTCTGTACGCCTTTATCCTGCGCCGGACAGAGTTATCCCGCAAGAATGGGTGGGCGGATGATTGCGGACGGATTTATCTGTACTATCCCATCTGCGAGGTGGTTGACCTGCTCCACTGTGGGCGGCAGAAAGCGGTAAACACCCTGCGGGAACTGCAATACGCCGGGCTGGTGGAGATCCAGAAGCAGGGCTGTGGAAAACCCAACCGCATTTTCCCAAAATCCTATGAAGCGGTTCCAAACACCGACTTCAAGAAATCCGGTTCTGGTACGCCGGAG
>NZ_JBQHUC010000118.1:0-577 GCF_052065395.1 Bariatricus sp. HCP28S3_F11
ACCGGGAAATAGAATCTTTTTCTGAACAGTCCATTTACCTCGGAAGTGTTTCTTCTCTTCATACTGAGGTATGAAACATTCTTCCATAATACTTTTGTCTATCTTCTTTTCGCATTGTAAACGAATTCGTTCTTCTGCACCTGTACTGACCTGTACAACGTACCACATTCTTTTTCACCTTACTCATGTTTATGTCATCGTTTGTTGCATGGATTAGGAAAAAAAAGAACCTTGCCAACCAAAAATGGACGTGCTTCGCCACTCCATCTTCAATCAGACAGATTCTCATACACATATATCATCTGAATCTTCCAAACGCGACACGGCGACGATTTGGTTTACTCAGAATTTTTCCGTTTCCATACTTTTGTATTATACCCTAACCCTTCCTTTTTTTCAACATTTGTTGACATATTTTGTGTTTTTTCTATAGTGCACACCTATACGTTGCATATTCCGCAAGAACTGCGCATCCGTTCCAGAGGAACGGAGCGCCATTCCGCTTCAAACTGAGCAAAGCTCAGCAGGTTGATTAATTACTATTGGTTATTCTGCGATCCCTGCCAGGAAATTCAAG
>NZ_JBQHUC010000119.1:0-551 GCF_052065395.1 Bariatricus sp. HCP28S3_F11
TCTTGTCATCCAGCATGATATTATAAATAAAACGGCAGCATCCAAATGTTTTAGCAAGAAGTTCTTCCTGTTTTTTATCCGGGTAAATCCGGAATTTATACGCTTTGTTCAAATTACTTTTCACCCTGGCTTTCAATATATCTGCGAATTATTTCAACCGGTGCACCTCCTGCTGTCAAAAGGCAGAAGCTCTGACTCCAAAATGCTTCCTTCCAGAGTTTTTCCCGTATTTCAGGATGTTCCTTCTTCAGCAGCCTGCTGCTTGCGCTTTTATACGCATTGATAAATTTACTGATCTCGCTCTTCGGCTGTGCACGGAACATGACATGTACATGATCCTCATCATGATTCCATTCTTCCAATGTAATCCCATAATTCGGTGCAATATACTCAAATATTTCTTTCGCTCTGTTTGATATTACATCATCTATCACTTTCCGGCGATATTTCACAACCATAATCAAATGATAATATAACAAAAATACTGAATGTGCATTATTATCCAAATCCATATTATAATCAATCCTTTCTTTTATTCGACTGATTATATT
>NZ_JBQHUC010000120.1:0-536 GCF_052065395.1 Bariatricus sp. HCP28S3_F11
TTCCAAAGTGTAAACTTCATCAAAATGCAATTCTCGCAATATTCCGGGAATTGCATTTTTTTCGTGTAGACTTAGGGTAGTTCATCGATGGACGGCACCTTGAAAACAGAATGACCGTCCGAAAAGGAATACCCCGGCTGGGGAAGCACCGCAAGGAGTCGGACTTCGGGACAAAATGTCCCGAAGTTGCGAGGAGCGTGCCAACGCCGGAACACGCCGCAGGAATGGGGCAGGAAACCTTTTCGGGGAGAACGGCAACGGAAAGCAAAATGGAGGGAACGCATGAGAGATAACCCCTATAAAGACTTGCCGCCGCTGGAACGCAGGCCGGACGGTTCCCTTTACCGCATGACCCCGGCGCAGAGAAAACAGGCGGCCAGCCTGATACGCCGGGAGTGCTGTTGCTGTGAGGACGGCAACTGCATTGTCCTTGACGATGGGGACACCTGCACCTGTCCGCAGACGATTTCTTTCTCGGTCTGCTGTAAGTGGTTCCGCTGGGCGGTCTTGCCGCTGGACGGGACGCTGGAAGCGGA
>NZ_JBQHUC010000121.1:0-523 GCF_052065395.1 Bariatricus sp. HCP28S3_F11
CCTTTCTGGGCTTCTGTCGGGTTGTCCATAGAGCCGCTCCCTATTGGAAGCGGAGTGCAGTATGAAAGCAGAGTTTCACTTGGATATTTAAATCAATCGTTCCAAAATGCGGTTATGGAGGGGGTTCTTTATGGCTGCGAGCAGGGGCTGTATGGATGGAAAGTGACAGACTGTAAAATCTGTTTTGAATATGGATTGTATTATAGTCCTGTAAGTACCCCCGCAGACTTTCGGCTGCTTTCCCCTATCGTATTGGAGCAGGCTTTAAAAAAAGCAGGGACAGAACTATTAGAGCCATATCTCCACTTTGAAATTTATGCACCGCAGGAATATCTCTCACGGGCGTATCATGATGCTCCAAGGTATTGTGCAGATATTGTAAGTACTCAGATAAAGAATGACGAGGTCATTCTGAAAGGAGAAATCCCTGCTAGATGTATTCAAGAATACAGGAACGATTTAACTTATTTCACAAATGGGCAGGGAGTCTGCTTGACAGAGTTAAAAGGATACCAGCCAGCTA
>NZ_JBQHUC010000122.1:0-427 GCF_052065395.1 Bariatricus sp. HCP28S3_F11
TCTTCCTTAGTAATCCAGCGACGTTTTCCCTGTTCGACAATGGACTGCTCTGAAAAACAGCGAATAAAAAGTTCATACTCAGAGACATCTTCGAATCCTGTTTTGGTGATATCATAAAGGGTTTCTGCATCTTTTAAAAACTGTTCCATACGCTCTTCCAGTGTAGAACTTCTTTCATGATAAAATACTTTGTTGAAATCATTCGGCTGTGCGTAATGCAAAAGTGTCTCTGGAAGCATTTCCGGCTTTACACTATGAATATATGTGACTAATCGGGATATGCAGGAGTAGATCAATTCACTTCGTGCAAGCATACGCATGTTTGAATTAATCATCAAGGAGTCCATTCGACGAATCTTGCCATCAAGCTCCATCATTTTGGCGATTTCTTTATTATAGTTTTGGATGGCAGCTTTGTATAAATCAA
>NZ_JBQHUC010000123.1:0-418 GCF_052065395.1 Bariatricus sp. HCP28S3_F11
TGAACAAAGCGTATAAATTCCGGATTTACCCGGATAAAAAACAGGAAGAACTTCTTGCTAAAACATTTGGATGCTGCCGTTTTATTTATAATATCATGCTGGATGACAAGATAAAGGAATATGAGGCAACGAAGAAAATGAAGAAGACGACTCCGGCAGCCTATAAGAAAGAATATCCGTGGCTAAAAGAAGTAGATTCCCTTGCACTGGCGAATGTGCAGCTTCATTTGGAGAAGGCTTATAAGAACTTTTTTGTAAATCCTGCTGTTGGTTTTCCGAAATTCAAGTCTAGACATCGAAGCAGGAAGAGCTATACAACGAATGTGGTGAATGGGAATATTCGTCTGGAAAAGGGAAAGATCCGGCTTCCGAAACTGAAGGAAGTGAAGATCAGGAAACATCGGGAAATACCGGAGGG
>NZ_JBQHUC010000124.1:0-414 GCF_052065395.1 Bariatricus sp. HCP28S3_F11
GCGATGCGCTTAGGGGACACACCCGTTCCCATCCCGAACACGATGGTTAAGACCTAAGCGGCCGATGGTACTGCACTGGAGACGGTGTGGGAGAGCAGGTGGCCGCCAGAACTGCAAAAAATAAGACGGATTCGCCGTCGAAGTTCATATAGATACAGACACAGAGTCTGAGGGGATTCTGCGGTCAACCCAATCAGCAGGGCAGTGCTGTTAATGATAGCTGGTTTTACCAGTGATTAAAGATTAGAAATAAGATTTCTGGTTTTTAATGACTGATAACATCAGTCAGAGAAATAACAGATAATCTGTTATGCAATGTACCTTGAAAATCGCATACAAAGAAAATCAATTCTCAAATAAATAGAGAAAGACATCCGAGGTGATTGTTATTCTTAAGAGTAACAATTAACTAAC
>NZ_JBQHUC010000125.1:0-404 GCF_052065395.1 Bariatricus sp. HCP28S3_F11
TAGGGGACACACCCGTTCCCATCCCGAACACGATGGTTAAGACCTAAGCGGCCGATGGTACTGCACTGGAGACGGTGTGGGAGAGCAGGTGGCCGCCAGAATCAAAAAAGAAAAGCTGGTTTTACCAGTGATTAAAGATTAGAAAAATTTTCTGGTTTTTAATGACTGATAAAATATCAGTCAGAGAAATGTGTGTACATTGCACCTCGAGAACAAGTTCTCTCGGTCGTGTGCAGGCACACTATATAACAGAGTAATTTCTTGCATACAGATGCAAGCATCTGACACAATAAATGATCTGTTATGCAATGTACCTTGAAAATCGCATACAAAGAAAATCAATTCTCAAATAAATAGAGAAAGACATCCGAGGTGATTGTTATTCTTAAGAGTAACAATTAACT
>NZ_JBQHUC010000126.1:0-382 GCF_052065395.1 Bariatricus sp. HCP28S3_F11
CGTATTATCGCTGTCAATCTGCCATTAGCTCCCAGACTGCGCGGTCGATTCTTTAAAGGACGGAAAAATAATTTGTCGTTTGCGTCTCCCTCAATTCGCTGTCCAACAGTTGAGCCTGGGCAATATAGGCGAAAACCATGGAACGTGTGAAGAAACTGGAATGCAGCACGGAGGAATCCCTCGGTATAGAGGAAACGGTATGTATGAAAAGTGTGGTTCGGAACTGGAGAGACCCTACCCATCACCGAAAGGTAAAGAGAAAGCGTATAAGCTATCAGTACCCTAGCAGAAAAGCCATGAAGAAAATGAAAGCAGAAATCAAAAGGAATGTAAACAATCGAAGCCTGCTAGTTGCAAAAGAAGAAGATTTAATAAAGAATCT
>NZ_JBQHUC010000127.1:0-377 GCF_052065395.1 Bariatricus sp. HCP28S3_F11
GTCAACTTTAATCAATCTTTCTTGTCTGCATTTTGGACAATAAAGGGGATAATTCTCCAAAACAGTGTCCTTCCTAATTTTATTACGGGTTTTGCTCCCACAAACAGGACACAATATCCATTCGCATTTCATCATAATTAGTCTCTAATCCTTTCAAATCTCATTTTATATGACTTTTGCAAGCTGTTAAGCTAACTTGTGGAACATATGCCGAACCTTATCTATACGGCTATTCGGGCGGCGGGGTTGGCAAATAAATTTACCAATAGCTGGCTGGTATCCTTTTAACTCTGTCAAGCAGACTCCCTGCCCATTTGTGAAATAAGTTAAATCGTTCCTGTATTCTTGAATACATCTAGCAGGGATTTCTCCTTTCA
>NZ_JBQHUC010000128.1:0-357 GCF_052065395.1 Bariatricus sp. HCP28S3_F11
GATCGCAGAATAACCAATAGTAATTAATCAACCTGCTGAGCTTTGCTCAGTTTGAAGCGGAATGGCGCTCCGTTCCTCTGGAACGGATGCGCAGTTCTTGCGGAATATGCACAGAAGAGAAATGACTTTCTGGAATTCATCTAATGTCCAGAAATCAATTTTGGGTTTTCTGCTCTTGACATTTCCGATCATTCGGGCTGGATTTTTCTTTGCAAGGCCCAGAACGATAGCTCTGTCAAATGCGATTGCAAGCATTCCCTGTATAATCCTCACATAATTTGGGCTGTAGTTTTTTGCCAGTTTTAATTGCCAGTTTTGCACATGAATTGGCTCAATTTTGTCAGTATTCATCTTATA
>NZ_JBQHUC010000129.1:0-356 GCF_052065395.1 Bariatricus sp. HCP28S3_F11
CTTCCTCACTATAGTAGGCCCCATCCACGATCATACTTGTGTTTTCTTCTTGTTTTGGCAAGGCTTCCAGATGTTCTTTTATAAACTGTGAGTCTGAATGGATATTGGATTCATACTCATAGCTGGTTACAACAGAACCATTTTTCCCAACAGTTTCCTCTACATTAGCCACATAGCCGCAATATTCTTTCCCTGCTTTCCTTCGGTATGTAGCCTCAGGATCAGTTGGATTTAACAGCATGGTTGAATTGCCGAGGTTGTCTTCCTTAGTAATCCAGCGACGTTTTCCCTGTTCGACAATGGACTGCTCTGAAAAACAGCGAATAAAAAGTTCATACTCAGAGACATCTTCGAAT
>NZ_JBQHUC010000130.1:0-349 GCF_052065395.1 Bariatricus sp. HCP28S3_F11
TACTTCCTACTGCATTGACAGCCAAAAAGAATCGGCGAGATGTTTCCGGATTTGAAATGGACGAAGAAAAAACAAAAGTGATAAAGTGTCCGGCAGGAAACACACCTAGAAGTTGTTGTTATAAGAAGAGCAATGATGAATTTAAAATCACCTTTGACAGAGATGTATGCGCAAACTGTCCACATAAGGAACAGTGTCATGCCAAAATATTCAAAAATATAGCAAGAGTACTTATTACGAAAAAGAGCCTGATTCGCCTCGCACTAGAGGAGAGAATGTCTAGTGAAACATATAATCTGTATCGCAGGATACGAAACGGAGTAGAAACGATTCCCTCAATTCTTCGAAG
>NZ_JBQHUC010000131.1:0-346 GCF_052065395.1 Bariatricus sp. HCP28S3_F11
TAACACGTTGAAAACTTATTGATCAGCTGAAGCGGAAACGCGTTCAGTTACATCCGGAAAGACTGATCAGCTCTTAGCGGAATGCGTGGTCAGATGAGCCGGAATTTGCACCTATACGTGCTATTTTTTCTGTAATTTTTGTGCATTTCGTATTATTTTATTGTGTCTGACACCCTATATAACTCCGCTTATCCAGTGCAGTCATTCCGCAGTTGTTTTGGTATTCTGCGTTATGCTGCAGTTTGCGCCCTCTGGCGGTCGCAAATGCGTTTTTCAACGGCCGCTATGCGGAGCAGAACGGCCGCTCGTATTTAGTTGATTGTTGATAAGTTATCGTATGTTTATC
>NZ_JBQHUC010000132.1:0-311 GCF_052065395.1 Bariatricus sp. HCP28S3_F11
CACGTTGAAAACTTATTGATCAGCTGAAGCGGAAACGCGTTCAGTTACATCCGGAAAGACTGATCAGCTCTTAGCGGAATGCGTGGTCAGATGAGCCGGAATTTGCACTCTTCTGTATAAGGGCGATTACTATGAGCACTATCTGTTCATTTCATTCTGGTTATTATTTATGACTGGCATGAGGATTGGCGAAGCGGCAGTGAATATTCTCGTCACCGGAAACCTTGATTCCGGAATTTTGGAAACCGACATTCCGGAGGAGGGAAACTCTTTGATTGGCTTGTTTACCACTTATCAGGTAGTGCGGTATT
>NZ_JBQHUC010000133.1:0-309 GCF_052065395.1 Bariatricus sp. HCP28S3_F11
AGGACCTTTCCCAACCAGAGCCGCCGGAACCTGAGACTTTATGATCACAGGCTTTTCTGTATCGCCAAACCCTTCCTTGCAGGACGGACATCCGTAACTCTGGCTGTAGTAGTGAAATAGTCTAAATATCTATCGACTACAATTATAGGCAAAACTTGAGGATCAGGAAATCCGCAGGAATATTTGGCGCTTACGTTCTATTGTACCAAGTCGCTAGCGCGACGGCTAGCCCTAAGTACGTGAAACCACTACTTTTTTCAAAAAAAAATAGCAGTTTTTGTGTATATGTTGTATTGTTAAGTTACCACA
>NZ_JBQHUC010000134.1:0-306 GCF_052065395.1 Bariatricus sp. HCP28S3_F11
CTCCGGATCGTTGGATATTTGCTCCTCCCCGAAGCTTTTCGCAGCTTATCACGTCTTTCATCGGCTCTTAGTGCCAAGGCATCCACCCTGCGCTCTTTCTAGCATAACCAATGGATGTCGAAAGCGGTTCTGCTGATTCAAAGCGGTTCTTGGAAATAACCGCTCCGTAAATCATTCGACGGGTCACTTTCTAACATCGACACATATATAGCGTTATATGCGTTGGTATTCAAGGTTGTTTTTTTACTTCGTTTTCTCGAAGTGTTAGTTAATTGTTACTCTTAAGAATAACAATCACCTCGGATG